>DATLXY010000061.1:0-2229 GCA_035575335.1 Nitrososphaera sp.
CTGGGAAACTGTAATGCAAGGCGGCAGAAAAATTATCAGAGTGAAAAATCTAGAATAACCTAGCTAATCCTTGCCATATACTTCTTTGTGGTCTCCAACATCGAGCAACAGGATGACCATCTCTTCGTTTATGACTTGGTAAACAAGCCTGAACGACCTGCTTAGCTAGTAATAGTATGCTGCATATTTCTTGCCGCGCTTGAAAGTACCAAGCTTTCTAGGATCGTCTGAACTGGTTAGGGTCCTGACAGCTTCGCGGTATTGTTTCTTTTGCTGGTCTCCTAACTTTTTGAATTGCCGGAGAACTTGATCCGTTTCTCTAATCTGCCATTTAGTTGACAAAAAACTTCCACATTTACACTGTGTCTAGGTATTTGAGGTATTCATCGGCGTTCTTGAATGTCCTGACTTTGCCTTCTTTGATTTCTTGATAAGCCTTAGCTACTGCCTTTTCCTCATCTGCAGTCATTCTGTTGCTGCCTTCGACAGCAGATTTGCGCTTTGCTTTTGGCAGCGATTTGGGATTCAGAGTCATTGTTCTTGTGCAAGAATCATAGGAGTTGGCAGGTATATTAAACTTCTAGCAGTATTCTGCGTTCTGTGGGATACACTGGCCTAGTATGGGGTGGGATAGATATACCATATTACAAATAATAGAGTCGGAAAATATTATAGTTATACTTAATTTCAGCATATCAAGAAGCTTAGCATCAATGGTTTTTTGAACCGTTCATGAGTATGCAGCAAATTATGCAACGCTTTTGTTGCATAGTGAGCGTGGAAAAGGCTGTTTTCGCAATGAATTAAGAGCTGAACCTCTGCGACAGCATATATACATTTTTGTATCTGTGGAAGCAAAGTAATTTCACTTGCACATTTTCGGTAAGAAACAGGTTGTGTATTGCGCAATCTGCGGCAAGGAGCTCGGTCGCCACAAATACAAACCAGATAAGGACTGGGGGGTGGAAGGTCTTCTCTGCGCTGGTTGTCACATTGAAAAGACAAAGGAGTTTATGCTCAAGGAAGAAGGAACATCGGAAACGTGTGGAATGTGCGGCAAGGAGCTCGGTGACATCGCCAATAAACCAAAATGGCAGTGGGATATGGAACCGGGCACTCTCTTATGCGATAACTGTTATCGCAAGAAAGATGAAGACTATAACAAGAAGAGGAATTTTTGCGCTATCTGCGACGGCAAGTTGGGCATGTTCTACTATCATCCAAAGCCGGCATGGCGCATAGACGGTAACCTGTGCAGGAAGTGCTGGGACAGTAGGAACAGGCAGCGTGGTGATTAGCTGGCATATGTTGTTCAAGAAGCACAAATGTGAAAAGTGCGGAAACAAGTTCCGCATGATTGAAGAACTTATGCACCATCAACAAATCGCGCATGAGCGACAGCTATACATTTGCAACGAATGCAACATGGGTTTTGAAGGAATGGAACAGATGCGAGACCATGCCAAAAAATTCCATTCATACAATAGGATAAAAGAAGAAAGGAAATAGTTTGGTGCTAGACTGCTTTTAGTTGTTTTACTATGGGCGGTCTGGCTTTACGAAATACCCTGAACCCGCATATGCACTTAATCTCAGGCAGCCTTGACAGTTCTTCTACGGTTACCGGTGTGCCACAACGCATGCATTCATACGTAACACTACCGCTTCCATTTGGAGCTGCCATTTTCTCGATTCTTGAGCCGTTGCCCACATTTTAAGCTATAGCAGGGTGCTGCTGAAGGCGCTTGTTCTGCTGGATCGCAGATTGGGCGGCGGCTAGGATGGCTATTGGGATCCTGTGAGACGACGCACTAACATAATCAAGTCCAGCAGCCGCGCAGAATGCGATTGAGCAAGGATCGCCTCCATGCTCACCACAGATTCCTATCTCGATGTCCTTCTTTTCCTTTCTAGCCATGTCTATTGCCATCTTCATTAGTCTTCCTACACCCCTTGTGTCGATGCTCTGGAACGGGTTGACTCTTACGATCCCCTTGTCCAAGTAAAAGGGAAGAAACTTTCCTTCCGCGTCTTCCCTGCTAAAGCTGAATGTCGCTTGGGTAAGGTCGTTGGTGCCAAAGCTTATGAAATCCGCTACGTGGGCAATCTCGTCAGCCACGAGGCATGCCCGCACAACTTCGATCATGCTGCCGAACTTGATCTTGAGTTTTATTCTATGCTTGTGTTCAACCTCTCGCTTTACCGACTCGAATATCTGTCGAACTGCCG
>DATLXY010000062.1:0-3771 GCA_035575335.1 Nitrososphaera sp.
AGAACGCACGAAAGAGAAATTTGCTGTAATAGATATAATACAGGTAGTAGTACCTGCTTAGCATAACCAAGGCAAGGAGAAAGAAAACAAGAGGAATTATGTACAGAACTGAGTCTCCGAGGTGAACGAATAAATCTCTCTGAAAGAGAATGCTGATGAAGCAATAGGCAAAGGCAAGATAGAATGCGGTAGATAAGTTACGAGCGTAACTGTACAAGTAAAGCCAGTTGACTAACATCGAATCTAGGGTAGGAGACTTGTATGCAATGTAGCATTTTGAGAGCCAGTAGTTATTTGTTTCTGCAGAGTTTGGGTCCAGTCCAAAGAGTGAATGAAAAGTCTTTTTGTAGAATTCGACAAATTCGGGCTGGAAGACTGCTCTGGTGTTGATGAGTCGAGAAAGCGAACTTGTGAAGAGGTCATAAGGTCCAGCGAAAAGAATTCTTATGACTGCAACAAGAAATGTAGTACCGATTTTCCTCAGAATCCTCGGTGTGTGACTTACAAGCCAGTTGAAGGGGTGCGTCCGGAAATGACCGATTGATAATTTGATCACGAGAACGAAGGTGAGATACCAGCCGAGCCATGAAACAGCGGTCAAAACGGCTGGCCCAGGATAAAGTATTGCATAGTAGCGTACTAGAAGATAGGCATTGAACCAGAAGAAGAGTCCTCGGTAAAACGGGCCTGTGTCCCAGTTTCGAATCGGATGTTCAAACCCGAACAACTGTTGGTACGGGTATCCATATCCTTTGTACACCAAAATTCGGTCTAACGAAAGACTTGATACGGATGAAACAATATGCCCGAAAGCATAAGCGATAATAAGCATGACAATGAGGAAAAGTGCTGAAAGGATCCAATCTTTGGCTTGAAGAATGGAGTGGGCGGTGCTATTAATGGCTGTGAAAAGTGGAAGATGAACTGACAAGGCTATACGGTTAACCTCAAGCTGATGGTCTGCCCAGAACTCAAAAGAGTATATGGCTAGAAGAGCAATGGCTCCGGGAATCAGATATCCGAACAAATCGTAGTTATTCAGGGGGATCTTCAACTTCTCTTTGCCCAATTCTGCATCCATTGGCTTATCCTTTCGTGTAGTCTACAAGGTGCGGAAAATTTCGCGTAACGTTTCCGGCAACAACGCAGCGGTTTTGCGAACTCTCAAATGATGCGGCTGACGCCGCTAGGAGACGACTCATTCTTTTGCGGCGGAAGCCGCAAACCAAACTGTAAGCAAAAGCCTTGAGCGACAACTATAATCCATTTCAAATGATGGAGCGTCGTTGTTGGGCGTGTTATATGCCGTTTGCGGCGTGTTTGTAAATCATTCTTTCCAATAATACTCGTATCCCGGAGGAGCCGGTGGCTTCGGCGGTCTTGGTGCTTTAGGCGGTTTCGGCGGCTTCGGGGGTTTCGAAAGCCGAGGCAATTTTGGCAACTTAGGAAGAAGCTGATTCGGTTTCTTTCGGAGCTTCCAGGCCATAGGACATTCTCCTTTGAGATAACTTGTTAGTATTTCTTCTTGCGTTCATTTGCGGTTTTCTGTTTGTGAACTTCCTTGGGAAGCAATTGCATATTGTACGGCTTATCAGCGCCACCCTTTGAAAGTGGAACAATGTGATCAACTTCATAGCCTGATGGGGTCTTCTTGTAACCTTGAGACTTGAGGAACTCTTTCTTGGCTGAAGAACTGCGCTCGACCTTGGGAAGACCCGTGCTCTTGTAGGACTCGCCCATTTTGTACTTCGTGCCCCCAACATCATAGGTCTGCTTCTTAGGAGCGGCGTAATTGTTGTACTTCGGTGTGTAAATCTTCTGGGACTTGTTGTAAGACCGAGATGCAGAGCTACGACGTTGGGCGAGTGCATCATAAGGCAGCGCGGACAGAAGGATGAGTGCAATAATCGGGCAAAGGAGTCTGCGCATGATTCCTCCGAGTTAGTATTGTTGTGGAAGACGGAATTCTACTTCATAGCCTGTGTTTGCAAGGCGCAACTTTAGCGGTTGTGGATAGCTCAGTCTTTTCAGCCAAAAAATGCCACCGTATCCTGTTGTAGTCGAGGGGATGGACGCTCCCGCCACAAGGCCGGTGGAATAGATGGTGCCAGCCATATTCATATACTTTTTGTTCCTGCTGGCAGCGATGGCAGCACCGATGTTGTAGCCCAAAGCGTGGTAAGGGTCTTCTTTTTTAGTCACGGTGGTTGTTGAGTAACCTGAATAATAGCCGTAGGAGTGAATGTAACCGGTAGTTGCGGTGCGCACATCATAAGTGTACTTCGGCTGGTAAGCTGGAATGTTGGTAACTCTGTCTGCAAAGATGTTTGCCGCTTCGTGCGGTTCGAGCCGGCGGAAAAACATTCGCGAACCGTCCATCAACACGAACTGTTCGGGATCAAGATAATAGGGAGCTCCAGTCCCATTGTAAAGATAAATGTCGAGCCAGAAAATGTCTTCCATCTCATACAGGGAGAGAGCAGCAATCACGCTATCACCTCCGAGCATTAGAATCTTGTCTGCGTTGGGTGGAATGTTTTTTGCAAGATTCGTATCCAGAGAAAGTAAATCCTGAAGCGTGTAGACATTCTCAGCTTTTTGTGGGCGCAATTGAATGAGCTCGAGCGCAGACGGACTGCATCCGACCGCCGAAACCGCCATTGTGAAAAGTGCGATCACTGATGTTCGTTTCATACCACCTCCTTCATGCCTTGTAGACTGGAAGCCGCAAATGGCACATAACTAGTACAAGTTCGCGGATACACGCAACACGTGCGTGTATCCATTGGTTCGGTCGTGTAAACGCAGTGCGTGTATTCCTCATGGCGCGCGGATAAACGCAGTGCGTGTACTTCGCTCTTGAAAGCTCATGGTGCATCTTCCTTGAGCAGCGTCTGGTGGGAGTAATTCCTCAACCGCATCTCGCGGCGTAGGGTCTCGAACAATCCGGGTGCGCTGGGCGGTTGGTATGTGTTCGGGGGTTTCTCTCTTGCGCGTAGCGCTTCATCTTTATCCGGCAAAGGTGCTGGTGGTGAGGAGAGAGGAAGCAAAAGATGTGCTGGCATCGCTATCTCCTGAGTTTGGGCACTTCTCTTGGGCGGCGTTCCGATCACGAAGTAATCCTCCAGCGGAGTCCTTCGGACCTTCCGGACGGCAGACTCATCGGAGAGCGCAGTGTGCGGGCAGGATGCACGAGGGAAGCTACAACACGCCAAGGAAAAATGCAAGAGGAACCCACAGCCCGCATGGTTCCCGGGGCTTTAGCAGTCAAATCATCCAACGTCGCAACCCAGATTGGTAACCCACACAGGTCGCCGGAAGAACCCCTCAGAAAATCCTCAGCACCGGATCGAATCATCTCGACATTCTTCTCGCCTGTGCGTATCTTGCTGAAGCATTTCCCGTCGGCGCAGCCTACAACGAGTGTACCATCGAACAACGAAACATCGACACAGGCGAATAGTGAGTTCCAGGCTAAATATCGGGGCGCGATCGAGAGTTGCCCTCGTTCTTTTCCTCCTGTCCTCCGCCTATCTCTTCTACCGTAGCGCAGGCTCGCATCCGGATGCAAGCCGCGATGCCATGATGCTGCGTCGGTACGTGGACTCATCGCGAACCATCCACCTCCGCACGGATTTTCCTTCGTTCTACTACGCGGCGAAAGCAATAGCGGCGGGCAGGAACATCTACGCGGCGAAGAGTCTCGATAGCCTTGCCGCCGCCGACCGCGTGGCTAACCACGTCCTGCCGTATCTCTATCCCCCGTTTCTC
>DATLXY010000063.1:0-3457 GCA_035575335.1 Nitrososphaera sp.
TATCCTTTAGCTTGAAATCAAACGAAATTTGCCCGTAAACGTAAGTTGTGAGGGGCATGACAAAATTCAAGTGCTAATGGGCGGATATTGAGTTTTACCATCTGCGAACCTTTCTGGGCGTCAACACGAACGATTCAACGAAGCGTTTCCGTTTCACTACTTCCCTTTCTCATCTTGATTAAGAATATCGCGGTTCCGCTCGCTACTCCTGCTGCCAATACACCAAGTATAGCCAGCATCGAGAGATCTTGAAGCACTTCTATCCGGTCTCCTCCAAGGGTACGCCCGCAACTCGTCCCCACACACTCCTTACCCAATAGTGCCTTTTCACTACAATTCGCTTCTGCTATTCCTAGTTCACCACACCTTTGCAGAATTTCCGGAGTCGGTGATTGTGCATTTGGTTGGAGTAACGAACTATCAAACGCAAGTATAGCTAATGAAGTAGTTTCCACATTGGTTTGGCTATCAGGCTTCAAGGCTGACGTGTAATGTGTATAGACCCCACCTGTCTCTTTGTCCTGCATCTTGCTCAGTATTTCTCTCACATGCTCTGCAACGTCAGCTTCGCGTTTAACTAGGTCATTTGCTATATACCATAGTGCCAGTTTGTAGGTGCTGTATCGGTTACCATCTGCTGCGTAGGCTCTATCTCTAAATCCTATGCCATCGAACATTTCCCGTCCCGTCTGATAACATTCGACGCTTCGCTGGTAATCTCCCATTCTGTAGTAATGGATTGCTTTTAGAAATGCAATATCGGCATAGTCGGAGCATTGAAGCTCGTTGTCACCCGCAAAATCTGTATACCATATCTTGTCGGTGATGTTCTTGTTTACGGGTGCTTGAAAAGATGGTTCCTTTCCCAGAATTGTACCGTATGCCGATCTGAATTGAATGTAGTCATCCAGATAATCTATAGAATTTGTGATGTTTTTAGAAATGTCAGGGGCGTAATCTTTTAAAACAAGAGCTGCTAATGCATTGTCAGACCATAGCCAGTATTTTTCAGTTTGCTGGTTTTCACTAACCAAGCCTAAAGAATAGTTGTATTGCGAAATTATGTAATGCTGGGCTGCCTGAAGGTCAAACTCAGGAGATCGTTGTCCCGACACAAGGACTAACGGAAGAAGTGCAGGGTTGAATAGCATAACTATGCAAACTAGCACGGAGAAACATACAGGTAAATTATGCAAGTGCTAGCGGCATAATCTAATACGACACTAATGAAGATTCCCGAGATAGCAATATGCATTTAATTCAGAAGGCTCCCCGATCTGTTTCTTATATCTAGTCCGGCTTCGAAACACCCAGGTCAAGTTCCGTGACTTAGTTTATATCGCATGAGGAGTCTGTGCTCATATCAAGTTACTCAGTCGTCTGAGATATTGCTGGAACATATAGGACAGCACTCCGTCCTGTGTTCATTACAATTTCCACCGGAATTACGTCTGGCGTTGTCTAGAACCATCCTCGCCTTCAGGATAATATAATCCCGAGTAACCCCTCTTCCACGCTATTGTCGGTAAAGTGATCCACATACAGGCGATTTAGGCGTGTGGCCTGAACCTTTGAAGTTGCATTTATATTTTGTACACTATTGAAACTGTCCAGGCTCCGGTGGTGTAGTCCGGTTAAGCATTTCGCCCTCTCAAGGCGGAGATCCCGGGTTCAAAGGTGTGCGAGATTCGTTCTCACGCCGAACAGATCCCGGCCGGAGCACTCTTATGTCAATTGACAAAGTGCGAAATCCATAAGTGATGCGGATCTAGAACGCAAACAATGCGAATCCATGGTGAAAGGTCAAGGGAATCTATACCAAGTAGCATAATTAAGCTGGCACCCCTTCAGTCAGATATTTCCTCATATCAATAAGATGGAAACGCTTTGTCCGAAAGTAATGCCATACCTCCTATTCAAATCACCAAATGATGCATAGTACGTCATGACAAGCAGGACGTCACTTGACAACTGCCAGCATGTTTCCAGTACCATGAACTCCGGTGAGACACTGTAGGCATCCAGACCGGTATCATGAGAGGGTGTCCTGTGCTCACCGAAGTACAAAAAATAAGAAACCCGCGAATAAATTCACGGATAGTTCACTTGATGATGATGCTGTTTAGCTGAATCCCTTCTATTTCAGATAATACTTCTTAGCAGGTTATGCCGTTGACAGTCTGCGTGACATTACCGCTGTTCTTCAAATTTCAGATAATACTTCTTAGCAGGAGGTGTATCTCCGTGTAGGCAGTAGGGTCGGTTGACTGTGTGCACAGGTGAGTCACTTATGCCTGCTTGCTAGAAGCTTATTCTGCTGGTTTTGGCTCTGCTTGCGACGACGCTTCCGCTGACGCTTCTGTTGTGGTTTCAGGCTTTTTCTCCTCTCCGTCAGCAGGAGAAGCTGCCGGTGCAGACGACAAGTCTTCGTAAAGGGAAACGGTTACGACGCCGTCTTCATCCTTGACCATTTTTACTCTGATCTTCCTAGGTGGATTGGTCTTGCCTCTTGCCCAGATCTGGCGGTTTAGCTCCTGCTCAATCTTGATCTCATCACTTTTCATATGCTTTGAGGCAAATTTTCGAATCATGTTGACTACTCTGTCTGTGCGCTTGTGTTCTGGTGTTATCCACGCCTTTCCTAGGTTGATAGTGTAAACACGTGTAAGATTTTCTTCAACTGTTGACATATCCTATATCACATCATCCTACATTTACGTCAGACCTACGCCAAAGCCTGCGCTTAGGGTTGGTCCTGACTTTTCTGTTCGTCCTGATGACTACCCAAGTGGGCACCGGACGGTTTTGCTTAGTGCGCTTCATTAAACGCTTCTTGCGTGAAGTGTTCTTGCGGGCAGCCATATACGAACCTAGCATTGATTTTTTCCTCTTTTTAAGTGTTGGCGTATCAGGGGCTTGTGTAAAAAGTAATAATTCTAACACCAGTGGATTGTTTGCGTGCACACTCGTCAGCCCTCACAAACGGAGATAAGCCCTGACACCTAGTGAAATGACAAAATTTCGATCTGCTGAATCTCTGAGAAAGTAGTCAAAGTTAATACCTTCTGTTGTAAATTATTATCATGAGGAGCAAGATTCTCGTAGAGCCGCCGGGCCCAGCGGCAACTCGCATAATAGATACGATGAAGAAGAATTGTTACGACTCGACTTTTGTTTACCCGTTGGTCATAGCCGATGGCAGCGGTTCGTTTTTGCTAGACATAGACGGCAACACATTTCTTGACTTTACATCCAACATCGGGTCTTGCCCGCTTGGTTATGCACACCCTGAGATAACGAAGGTTCTGGCAGAGTTGTCAAAGAATGGTGCACACAAGATAGCTGGCCAAGACTTTTACTGCAAGGAGCATGCCGAACTCTCAGAACAGGTTACCTCGATAATTCCAAAAGGGTTCAAAACATTTTTTGTAAATAGCGGGGCAGAGGCGGTTGAAAA
>DATLXY010000064.1:0-4724 GCA_035575335.1 Nitrososphaera sp.
CCGTCCCTCCATAGAACGCAACGGGTAACCCTAGCTCAGCAGCGCGTTGACAGATGATAGGAGTTAGCGTAGGACCATAGACACGTTCCGCCTCCTTGATACCCAAGAGCCGCAGTCCCCACACGAGTGGCATTCCATCAGAAGTTACTAAATCCGCGGCATTGATGGCTTCACGAAAAGTTGGGTCGTCAAAAGCCTCCATCACCATATGCACTGTTCCGACGCAAATGTAACCACTACGACCGCCCTGAGCTAGCTTGATGATTGCATCAGTTGCACGCTGATACGTCGTATAATCAACGCGCATTCCGAGGATGTTCTTTGATGGATTGTGAAAAGTTGGCTGCACTTGCTGTGAAGATTTTTGAAACCGATTTATTCATTCCAAAAGGGATTACACTCGTTGCTTACCGGAACATACCATTCTGGAATGGTAGTTTGATCTTACGCATGCAACCTTGCATTATTATTTGAGTATTTTAGCATACTCTGTTGCACTTTTACATTGGGTTTCCTACTTAGTGCCGTAGTCATAAAATGGCTCTCTAAACTTGTAAAGCAAATTATGCAGGGGACGAGCTAGAGGTGAGTGATACCCAATGTACGCAAGCAAACGAGAATTAAAAGCGAGAAGTCCAGGATAATCGGTCCACTCTCTCTTCAAGTAAAAGCCTTCACTGGCAATAAATTGCTTGTAGTCGCAATTCAAGTTTATATCTGAGAAGCGCCTTATACCTTCTTTTCGTAAGGCGTACTTTATATGGGGAACTTGGAATGGATCAATACCTATCAAGTGACAGCAAACAAAATCAGCGGCAAAAAGGTTATCAGAAACCATTAGCCAGTCCAACTCGACTGGGTCACCCTTCATTGGCCCACTACGATTCAGGCCATACTTGCCGTCTATGATAGCCATGCTTTTGGGAAGCGCTTTGTTGATTTCATAAATAATATCCTTGAAATAGGGATGCATTTTCAGCCTCTCCGAAGGATCTTGGATAAGCCCCCACTGATTTTTCAGCGACAGGCTGACCCTCGTATTCATATGGATCTTGGGAACAGGCATAGTGATGAACAGGTGGCATTCATCGAGGATGGCGCTCGGTAGCGACACAGTAAGGGTCTTGAAAGTAGTACGGACTCTGATTTCTTTGGGCCGGCTGAACGACGTGTTTAGAATACCAACACCGAAGTACTCAGCCATGGCCTTAATTCCCGTTTCGCGAAACACCTGGTCCATCGAAAATCTATTATAGCCGCCCGAGTCTGACTCACAGATAGTTATCCGATGTGTATAGTCCTTTAAGATTTCGACGAGCGCCCTTAATGCGTCTGGGCTTGTCATTACGCCTTTGCGATAGGAAGGAAATGTAAGATTCGGCTTAATAAACACCCTATCACCCGCCTTGAGGAACAATGGAAGATCGACCCACTCAAATCCAGCGCGCATAGCACTACCGTAGGTGCTCTCAGAGAGCGACGCGAGAAAAACCCTGGCCGTTGCCCGAGAATGGCAATGTGTTTGATTAGTTATCATGGATTTCAAGCCTTCGAACGCACAGAAAAAATCGACGTAATACCGAGAGCAGAAAGCAAGCCAATGGATGGCATTGCAGGAGCCCGCATCCGACCCAGTAGCAAGAGCCCCGGAACTAGGAGAAAATACCCTGCAATCAACAGATTGATCATGCATGCTGCGCGACTCTGGGTTTTCATTCCACGCACGGCCCCCACAACTGCGAAAAAGAGAAGAGGCACGAGATACAAAGATTCAAAGATTCCGAGTGCGCCCCCCGGCGAGTCCAAGAATCTTTTTAGAGCTTGCTTGAAACCGGAAGTATAGAGAACACCCGGCGATCCCGAAACGCGCCACTCGCCGTGGAGGAGAATCCCATATTCCTGACGGTGGGGAGCGATTAGACGCACACCAACTCCCCTCAGGAACAGCGTCGCGGTGGTCTGCCAATGATGCAACAGAATTGATAGAGCGGTATCTCGCATCGCCAGCGATGTCTCGTACTGATTCCAGCCGTTTCCTTGAGAGAGCGTTGAAAACATGAGACGCTTAACCGCTGATACTTTCGCCGGATCAACTGCTGCCTCTGCTGCTTCCACGTAAACCGCATTCTCGAAGAGCAGGTTGTATGAAGAAGCTGTTGAAAAAAAGAAAGCTCCCATGACGGCGTAGTTTCGAACAATCCACGGGCTTAACAACACAGCAAAGGTCAAAAGATAAAGAGAGAGAAATTTGATAAGACGAGGTCTTCTCATCTTCCTCCAGAAAAATAACAGAAGAAATCCACCGATCCCCAAGCCATAATAGAGCCCGACTGGACGAACGAGCGCACAGACTGCTGTGACCACTCCCAACCAAACGGCGGAGACCAGACCAAAATCCTTAAGAACAAGCAGACGCTGAATCACCAAGAGAGATAACAACACGAAAAAAATGAACACAGTCTCAGACATTAACGAATTGCTCAGCGCAACAGCAGCCGGGTCAAACGCCCTCGTACAAGATGCAACAATGGCTAGAGCCTTTGACCCAGTCATGGACGCCACAACATACAACAATGCTACTGAGACCACATCCAGAAGGATCTGGACAAATGCAACACTTATCGGTGAAATACCCGCCAGGCTGTAAATGCCTGCAACAAAAAGTGGGTAACCTGGAGTACGGAGAACTTCAGGTGTGAACGGAGGTGCTTCCGATGCAGTGAAACCATTTCCATTCAGCAGATTTACCGCGAGCCGTTCATATCCTTTTGCATCAACGTTGTACGTGAGTCGCGATGGATCAGGTGCGACGAAAAGGACTAATACCGCCAATCTCAACCCAAGTGCGAGGACCAAGACAACCAGCAAAGCCGGTAGAGCTCTTGCCTCAAGCCAATCAAGCGCTTTCTTGATTACCTTCATTGTACCAAAGACGGATGTTTTTCAGTGCGCCTCGTGAACTGCGCTGTCTCGTTCGAGTTTGCAACCTCGATAAACACGCGTCTTAGACCCTGCAGGTACCGCTCCTTCGTGAAATAGTGGAGGTACCGTTCTCTTCCCTTCTGTCCCATTGTCGCCCGGAGATCTGCATCGCGGAGCAAGATTTCGAGCCGCTCTGCCAGTTCTTCCGGACTTTGTATCGCAACGAGGAAACCTGTCACCCCCTCTTCCACAATACTAGGAATACCACGCCATCTGGTGGAAACTACTGGGAGTTCAAACATCATTGCCTCAAGCAGAACATTGCCGAATGACTCGAATGGAGCAAAAGTGGGATAACAAAAAACATCCGCTTGTCGATACAGAATCCACTTCTCATCTCCTACCCTTGGACCGGTAAATTGAATGACATCCCCGAGTAATCTGTTAGCAATCTCCCGTTCTAACTCATTACGATATCCCGCTGATACAAATTCCCCAACTATCTTGACGGAAAACATCAAACCACGAGCCTTGAGAATTGATGCGCTCTCCAGCAGAACATTGATTCCTTTGTCCCTCCTCACGACTCCCACATACAGCACAATGGGCACCGTGTTAAGCTTCGGTGCGTTCTGCCACCGTGGGAATTCGTCCGGAATACCGTTTGCAACTACATAAGTCTTCTTAGCATGCACGAACGCCGCATCAGGAGGGTTCAACGCCGAAGTCTGAACGCCCGCATCTACGTAGTAAAATGCCTTTTTGAATAACCATAGAAGAAGACCCCGCCATTTCGAAACTTCCTCTGAAAGGCCGCTTGCATGAAATATGAGCACAATTCTCTTGCTTAACAGGCGTAGTATCAACAAGGTAAAAATATCTCGTATCAAAGGGATCCTTTCAGCACCAGGAGGATAATGAATGACGTCTATTTTGTAACGAACGGCTTTATAGACGCTCTCCAGTAGAATTCTGAACAAGTGAAAGACTTTCCTGATTTTGAAACGACCAACTTCGGTGAATGTCCGGGAGTAGTGCATTCGGACATGATGAATTTCGATGTCATCGAAGTTTGCGGTGACAAGCCTCTGAATGGAGAGCGCTTGACCACCATAGGGAGGCGGTGTTTGACCAATGATAAGAACCCGGACTTTTTGAGGAACGCTACTTTCCATCCAAATTTACCTTTGCTCCTGCTGGAAGGTTCATTAAAACAGCAGTGACACAGTCAAAGACTGCATCCACACTAATTTCCTGCAAGCAACCACGAGGGTATTCTTCGTTCAAGCATCGCCCGGGAACATGCCCGATGCGCTCGCATGGGATACATGGCGGAAAGTTAGAACACATTTTTACGTGCGATGTGTCTTTCCAGTACACATCCCATTGCGGTGCAGAAGGTCCTTGGATTACGACGGTAGGTGTGCCCATAGCGGCAGCAAGGTGCATTGGGCCAGAATTGTTGCCGATGAGAAGCGTGGTCCTCTCCAGCAAGTACGCCAACGCTTTGATCGAGAGCTTTGAAAGCAGTCTATGCTTATCAGAAATGCGGCGATCATCAACTTCAGAGAGAAAGACCACGGGTATCGAAAGTCGTTTTTCAATTAAGCCACCCAGATCCAAATAGCGTGAGATGTCCCACTCCCTATACTGGAATTTTGCAAATGGATGAACAGCAACGAACGCGCTACTGAGGGTAATTCCAAGCTCGAGGAGCCTCCGATCCACTTGCGTCCTTTCCGTGTTGCTGTAGAAAACAGGAACCCTTTGGGGAGCAAGGGCATTGTTTCCTGTTAGCCAAC
>DATLXY010000065.1:0-4617 GCA_035575335.1 Nitrososphaera sp.
AAAAGGCAAAGCACATGCTAGCGACTGTACGAACGCATCCACAACAAGCGAAGGGATTTCCTGCACAAGAAATCGACATACTACAGCAGCCGGTACTACCTGATATTCCTGGAGCGCCTGAAAGTGGCAAACCTGACTAAAAAACCACATGCTTGCTTGCACGCAAAAATCCTAGACTCAAGCTAGCCTACTTTTAAAAATAATATGCTGCTGCAGTACAAAGCCAACCGCGTTGTAGAGGTATGGCCTGCATACACATCGGTTGACTGCCCAAGGTGTGGTCACCCACCAGTACCAAAGCCACTTGCAGTACATACCGTGCATGTCAAAAATGTGGTGCTGTACTTGACAGAGAGACTACAACGCTTCTATTAACAACATCCTCAAGCGAGGGTTGCAAATATACAACTACCGGTGGGACGCCGGGAAGTTACGCCTGTAGAGATTGCAATACAACAGCGGTCGCTGAAGCATGAAGAAGCCCACGTCTTAAGAAGTGAGTAGCTCACTTGAGGATGTAAGTATCAATTGCCACGGATAGGAGTCAGTTCAACTCGGCCTTGCTACCCGCCTTGTTACCATAGCCGTAGAAACGATAATGCACTCCATGACTAGGCAAGTTCGTAAATCGATAAAGCTGATGCGAATAACTAATGGTTCCGGTACAATCCTGACAGCCAGAGTAGTAGCTGGTCAAGCTAGTGGCGATGAGGATAGCCCATCCAGCTATATTATCGTGGCCTCCAAGATGCTTTGTTACATAATCTGCAATAAGCAAATTATGTTCGACAACACGCATCAGTAAGGCCGTAATTCGTAAATTTGGCACCGTTCTTAGTGATGAAAGCATTCAGAAACGACGATTATTCTGAGATATGCAACAAAACACTCCAATAGATTGGCTATGGAATCTTCCGCGCCAGTTAGCTAGTATCCAACAAGATCTTGGCTAATTTGTCGGCGTTCCCACTTTGCTCTTGACTTCTGCCAACAGTTCCTCTAGTATCTGTCTATTGGGCATTTGGACTAGTGCCACATCAGACATGTCGGATGAAGATACAGCAGATGGTGGTATTTCTGATGGTATTATTCCCAGAATGCCACTCTTTGCCAGAGCCTCAAAAAATGGAATGTTGTCATTTGCCAAGATTCTATATGACTTATTGAACACATCCCTTATTGTAATTATAAAATCCGCAAACAAGTATTTCACATCTCCTCCCATGTCTTCGCGATAATGAAGCATCACACTGGCATCAACTCTGTTTATCTGTCTTTTGCCATCAGAGATTTGAGAATCTTCGGCCACTCTTTTTTTCATAGCAGAAACAATTTCACTAGCGTCTTCGGGTGGAACAAGTAGAAACGCAACGATGCTACTTTCTGAGGATGACCCTGCGAATTTCAGGTCCGATACGCGAGTTCCAGCCCTGTTACATGTAGCCAGCAATTCCTCCAAGGTCGGTTTCTGTCTACCATCTGGCCCAACTTCGTGCCCCTCTTTGCTCTTGTTACCTTTGCGATTCAGCCAGCGCATATTGTCTATCCTTAATCATATCAAACATTTACTATCTTTACTACGTTTCTGTATCTGAATTACATCAGCGTGCATCAAGAGTCACCACTTGAATTAGCTACAAAACGTAATCCAATAACAAACAATCATCTTTCAAAATGCGGAGATAAACTGATGAAGATGAGCCCGGTTAGCAGCTGATGGCTTTGGCCGGGCTTATACTTATTTGCAGATACATCGCGTTTGTCGATTAAACTTTCTCGCATCAGAGTCTATCCTGTGGTACCACCTGTCGTATTCCCACAACCTGATGCTCTTCTTTTAATCCGTGCACTATGCCAAGCAAAATGACGTCAAGCCTGATTCTCAGACAGAGTAACTCGAGGTAGTAGGACCACAATCTTTTAGCTGGCATTACAGATATTAGCCCGTCCTAACCATGTGCAGAGAGATAGTTGAAAAAGGCGCTTCTCATAGTCGACAGAGGCAGCAGGGAGCCCGAAGTACGTCAGGAGCTTCAGGAGATATGCTTGCTGGCCAAAAGCCGCGGAGGTTATGACTATGCAGAATACTGCTTCCTAGAAGTGTCCCCTCCATTTATTAGGGAAGGCATCGATAGATGTGTTGCAAGCGGCGCCGATTTCATCGCTGTAATGCCATACTTCCTCTATCCTGGCATGAAGCTCAAAGACACTGTCAAACAGTGCGCCAAAATCGGAAAAGAGATGAAGCTTAAGTTCGCAATAACTAAACCTCTCTCCTATCACCCGATGATGGCACAGCTGATAGTTGAAAGAATTAACGAGCTAAAGAAAGACAAGCACGTCGATTTGCCAGACGCAGAGTGCGATGTGGTATTGATTGGGCATGGCAGCAGCGACAAGAATGCTCGCGATGCATTTATCTATTCGGCAAACGCAATCAGTCAGTACTATCGCAATGTCCATTTTTGTTTCTTGGAACTAGACAGACCAAGCATAGAAGAAGGGATCGGACAGGCGATAGCGACAAAACCAAGAGTGATACTGATGATGCCATACTTTTTGCACAAAGGCGCACACATCAAAACCGATGTTGTCAAGGATGTTGAAACTGCGCTAGCAAAACGTGATTTTAAGAACGCATTCATGGCTCGTCATCTCGGTGTAGACGAAAAGCTGGTTAACTTGGTGGTGGAAAGGGCCAGAGAGGTGGAGAAGAGACTTGGCTTATGATCACATCGGCACTCCGTCCAGCAGGGCAATGGCTGAGAGGGCATTTGACATTGAGAAGAGGAGCTTTGAGATAATCGATTCTGAAGTAGGCAAACACAGCTACAACAAGTCAGAGTGGGAGATTGTCAGGCGCGTCATACATGCTACAGCGGACTTCGACTTTGCCGGTAAGAACAAGATTGTTTTTCACGAAAAAGCGATCGAGTCTGCTCTTGAAGCCATCGAAAAGAAATGCACAATAGTCACCGACGTTGATATGGTGCTGGCCGCAATAAACAAGAAATCGCTTAATGACCTTGGACTGAAGACCGTATGCTACATTTCGGACGAACATCTTGCAGATGAATCGCGCAGGACCGGCCGGACAAGATCGGAGCTTGCCATGCGCCGCGCAGCCAAGGACATGGACGGAGGAATAGTTGTGATAGGTAATGCCCCTACGGCACTATATGAGGTGATCAGGATGATAAGAGAAGGAGTTACGAAGCCTGCGCTTGTAGTAGGGATACCTGTAGGGTTTGTGTCTGCACAAGAGTCAAAAGAAGAGCTTTCCAAGATGAAAGACATCCCGTTCATTACCAATATCGGAAGAAAAGGCGGGAGTCCTTCTGCTTCTTCGATAGTAAATGCGATCCTCTTGATGGCCAAGTCGCCATCTTCATCTGTGTGAATAAGCAGCGCATGCCTGCACTAACTTGTAGGCGAGTTTATTGTTTGCAAAATGCAAGTGCATGTATGCGGCAAGACCGTTTTCATTCACAACCACTCCATCCTTTTCGCCTGTGATTCCATTACCTTTTTTCATGATGTATGAAAATCTCACATCCCGCGCCAGGCCTTCTATCGATGAATAATGAAACTCATGGCCGCGCAAGTGGGCTCTACCAAAGAGAGGTCCGTTGCATTGAGCCTCAGTATAGTTTAATGTGATCTTCTTGGTCATCAGGGTATCTGCATCAATAAGTCCTGTCATTTTTCTGACTCTTTTCTCTCCCATATATCCTCTTATCGAACGGGTAAGATACATGAGTCCACCGCATTCGCCATACACGGGTATGCCGTCTTGCACTGCATTTCTTATCGATTTTATCATCGAACCATTCCTTTCAAGTCGGTCGGCAAGAACTTCTGGAAAACCACCTCCAATGATTAGCCCGTTGATTCCTTCTGGCAATCTGTTATCATGAACAGGGCTGAAGAACACTAGCTCCGCACCGCTCATACGAAGAGCATCAAGATTATCCGCATAGTAGAAATTGAAGGACTCGTCGAGAGCAACTGCAATCCTTGCTTTGCTAGAGAGTTTGCGCCTAACTGGAGCATCTGGAAGAACACCAATACCACAAATACTCAATATTTTGTCAATATCTATCTGGTCTGCAACAGATTTAGCAGCAGCTACTAATGCTTTCCTTTTCGTTTCTTGCATCTCATAGGTAGGTATTAGACCGAGATGGCGTTCTTCCATCTTTATCTGGGTATTGCGCCGGATGATTCCAAGAACTGGCACTCTAATCTTGCTGGCAAATGCGTCGACTATATGGGATTCATGTCTGTCGCTGGCGACGTTGTTGAGGATTATCCCAGCTATTTTCAAACCCTTGTCAAAATGCAAGAATCCAAGGGCTATTGCTGCTGCGGATCTAGCGCTTTTGCTAGCATCCACGACGAGTATGATTGGTGCATCGAGGATCTTGGCAACGTGGGCAGTGCTTGCAAAGTTGCTCTTGCCTGACATACCATCGAACAGTCCCATGACACCCTCTACCACGGCAATATCCGCGCCCTGACACGCGCTCGCAAAACACTCGATCACCCCCCGCTTTCCCATCATCCATACATCGAGGTTACGTGACTGTCTTCTTGTGACAAATGTATGGTATGATG
>DATLXY010000066.1:0-4498 GCA_035575335.1 Nitrososphaera sp.
TACCGTGGATGAAGCCGCACCAGAAACTGCTGCACCCGGAAGACCTTCCCTCGCCGGAGATGAAACTCCAGTTGCTTCACTCGACGATTGAGACACTGGGGCGGGCAGGATACGAATACATCGGCATGGATCACTTTGCGCGTCCGGACGACGAGCTTGCCATCGCGCAGAAAGCGAAGACGCTCCACAGGAACTTCCAGGGTTACTCCACAAAGGCGGGAGCGGACTTGTACGGCTTCGGACTTTCCTCGATCTCCCACTTTGGCAATGTGTACGCGCAGAACGCAAAGACCCTGCCGCTCTACCTTGAGGCGGCGGAACGCGGCCAGTTTGCCACAAAGCTCGGCTACCGGATGTCGAAAGATGATGAGATTCGGAAGTTTGTGATCATGAGGCTGATGTGCGACCTCGAGGTGGACAAGGGGGAGGTCGAACGGAGGTTCGGGATCATGTTTGATGAGTACTTTGACCGGTCGCTCGATATGCTGCAGGAGTTTATCGACGAGGGGTTAGTGCAACAGTCGCTTTCCACGATCCAGGTGGTGGGAGCCGGCCGGTACGTCCTGCGGAACATCGCTCTCTGCTTTGATGCGTACACCTCGACGCGCGAACAACAAAAGCCGCTTTACTCACAGACCGTGTAAGCTCGCCCGCCTGAACGATAAAGTGGGGCAGGCAAAAACTTATCCCTCCACGAGCCTCGCTGAAGGCATCCCGACGTTTTCTGTCGAGACGTGCATCGGCTTGCTTCCTGCCTCACAGGACTTTCAATATAGGTTAAGACCTCTGAAAAGTTCAAAAATAGGTGTCATGCAAAGCTCGCTACGTTCGCAAAGACGCTTATTTTTACCAAAACATGGCCTTGGCGTTCTTTGCCTGCCTACGTGAAGCCGAAGCAGCTTCACTTCGGCGAAGGCAGGCGACTTTGCGAGAAATAATATTTCAGAGGTTTCAGGTTCTGTTAGGCGCCGCTAGGGTGAAAGTTTTCAGACACTCGCCCGACAACAACCAAATATTCTGGCACGTTGAAGATTGCAAAAAGTTTTATCCTGACGAGGATTTCTCTGTTAACGATTGAGAGATCTATGTGATGGAAAAACTTTCCCACTTCAAGTTTTAGGTCGGCTGCACAGCCTATCCACCTGCCAGCATCGTCTTTCTGACCGAGTATGGTGGGAACGACATAAGCTTCTTCAATGCAATCAAGGCCGACAAATGCAACGGCAAACCCGTAAGCTATCTTTGCAAGCATGCGCTCGAAACAGTTGCCGTGCCACGTGGCAGTGACACTGAAAGTTTTTGCCCCGTATAGTTTCGGAAGTTCTTTCAAAGAAGGGCCACCTACTTGAATTCCAATAACGCCTGTGATAGTGGTACCTTTTTCGTATGCACGGCCATCGAGATAGGCTGGAGGGAGTGAAAGAGGAAGAATCATAACAGCTAGATGCTGATGAATAGGAACCTGAACAGTCTGCTGTTTGCCATCTTTGGTAATAGTCAGTGGGAAAGTTTTTGGTCGCTTCTTCTTTCTCCTAGTAGGCAAGTTCAAAGCTGATCGGAGCACAATCAATGAATCTTTGAGTACCGCTCGCTCAAAAGCTGAGGTAATATCAGCACAGTCATTACAGGTAGCCTGCAAGAGCTCCCAAGGACCGTTCAATCCGTATGGAATAATATGCTCGGTGCTAAGTGGAACGTTGTTTCTTCGACAGTATATACATTTACCGATTGTCCCTAATTTAACTCGTGGAATCTTCATACTGATTGACCACCCTGCTTGCTGCTGTTAAGTTGTGCGCCTGTCAAGTAGTTATTCTCGAACGAAAAGTCATCAAAGCCACTTTGACTCTTTCTTGTGCTTGCTTGTGATTAGTGTAGAGTATCGCGTAAGATTCTAAGGCTAAAAATTCTATCGCTCTCAGGATGTCAAGAGAAGCCTTTTTCACGCTGGGGATTGAAACTGCCAAATTCTTTGGAACAAAGTGTACGCAGCCATTGCGGACTTGGTTTGTGAGCCACTCGATGCTTTGCCATTCGTCTTCGGAGAGGACAAGAGGTTTTGTGTGTACCATACGACCCATCCAGAATACTTGGTCTTGAACCCGAGCAAGTGCCGTCCAAAAGCCAATGAGATTTTGTTTACGCAGACTCTCAGCAGTCCTAGCGGGGTTGATCCTTGGTTCTTCATCAGTGTAAGACCATTCAATTGTGTATCCACCACTGTTCGGGCGCTTGATTCTCCTTGACTTCCTCCATTTCACATCATTGCCCATTAGGCAGAAATGGTCTTGATCGTCGTTTTTTCCACCAGAGAGGACGTTCTCGTAGTTTCCATTTACTAAGCAGGCGATGCAAAAAGAGTACAGAGAGTGATGGAGAGCGAAAGCTACCCACTTCCATTTGAGATTGTCATTCCTCTGCAGAAAAGTGACGGCAGTTTCCAGAGAATCAATTGCATTCTCAACTTCATTCAAGTAAAAAGAGCCCTCGTCTAGGCTTCGATTCAGGTCGAAGAAAGATTCGTACCCACTTGTGCCAGGGATGAGCTCGTTGTTTAAAGTGTGGTCAGTCATTTAAACCGTATTTCTTCCTTATTGAGTCACGTAGGAAACGGGCATTGAATATAGTAGCGTCTGTCTCAGGTTTCTCAGGGAAAGAGATTATCATGAGTGAAACTCTCGGCTTGTTGAAAGTGTATGTGTCTCCACCCGTCGTGATCGATTTGGACTCACCATAAGCAGTGCCGCCATAATACCTGACTTGGGCTTTCGTTTTTGTTTCAGTCGGAGTCGTGTAGGTTGTTGTGGATATGTACTTGTCAGAGCTTATGATGGCGAAATATTTGTAGCCATGTTGCAGGGTGAGCTCGGCAGCCCTCAACAAAGCGAAATCCTGTGCACGCTGTGTGCTTGTGTAGGCGTTGCCCCTGAATGAAATGGAGAATATGTTCTCGTCTAATCTGGTATCCTCGTAACCCCCAGTGAAGCCAACTGATTGATAACCCGTCGAGCAAGCACAAAGCATGACCAAGACTGCACAGAATAATGTGAGAAGTCTCATAAGACCTCCTTGTATCATTCGGTTGATATGTCACATGGTGTTGCGCAATTGCACATAACGATTTCTATGTTACGATTGAAATAGAAAAGCTGGCAGGGTGTCCCACGCTGAGATCGGCGCTCCAGTATTCTGGATTACGCCCGCCAAAGGTGGAATGTCTTGACGCCTAGGGACGGATATCTCAACCCTGTACTTGGACCCCTGCCTGCAGCAAGCAGGGGTGGCGATCAGCCCCCACCGTTTGGCTTGCATCCACGAAGTGGCAACCGGATATTTATGAGAATTCACCATTTCCGTCATCACCAGCCCACGCTCATGGATGTTTCTGGGCGCTTATGCTTTAACCGGTGCCGTCAATTTCTACACCCACCGTTGCCACTGTCAACGATAGAGGAGATCTCAATCTCTTGTCGAAGATCCCGCCGTGTTGTGGCGGGGACTTTGAGTTTTTGTAGAGTGTTATGTGCAGCCCACAAGTGCTCAATTTTGTAGTGAAAACCCGTAATGGTTGCAAATAGCGTCAATAATTGGTTCGGCAAACGTGCCAACTATAACTTGATCTTGCGGAAAATACGAATGTTGAATCGCGACAAGTGCATATGGAGGATTTTCGGCCTGCTCGTCGGTTGGATCGAAAAACCAGATACCGCAACCGCTCATTCCTTTTGGGTGAATGTGGAGGGGATTTCCGTCAGGATCGAAGAAGCGTCCTCCGTGTTTCTCACCATATGCGATTGCAATATTTCGTTCGGGCGTCTTGCCCTTTTCAAGAAGGGAAGCTGGCCAATTATCTGGATGAACCATTGCGCAACCGAGAAAAGCAGGAGTATACATTACGGCGTTTTCCAAAACTGTGTGTTGAACGGTAGGATATCCGCAAAGCGCGAGACTCTTAGTCATTGCCCGAATCTCTGTCGCCTGCTTACTGGTAATCTTGTATGGAGTTGCTGCATCGATACGTAAAATGTCTACCTCGAATGGTTTGAGTTCGAGAAAGCCAATGTCAAGACTCGGATCGGTCCAAGAGTCAAGGATTGTGAACGGGGTGCGCTGCCATGGCAGTCCGAGATTGATATGGATGTTGTTAGAAAGAACATGGGCCGCCGTGAGAATGAAAATTCTGTCTCTTATCTGAATGAGCACACCTGAACCGTTTTCAGAGGTAGTCGGATCGACGAGTAAAGCCAAATGGGATCTGATTTTCCTATGTAAAGTTGTTGGCACGTAAGCCATGTCTCTTAATCATTTCCTACAGTGGCATATAACGTTTGCAGCAACAGCGCAGCAGTTTTAGCCGCTCAGAAACGAAGCGCACGGAGTCGCTACCTGCCCGCCGACCTGTCCGCCAGAACGCAGTGAAGGCGGAAGCGTCAGCGCAGGCGGGTTAATCATCACCAGCCCACGCTTGTGGATGTTTCTGGGCGCTTATGCTTCCCCC
>DATLXY010000067.1:0-2396 GCA_035575335.1 Nitrososphaera sp.
AAACTACTCGTACTTTAGGGGCGACGGAATCAAATCCGAAAAGGAGGTCAAATTCTACTTCGCCACAACTCCTACGAGGGAGGTTAAGATATCAGAAGAGCATTCAGACTTTAGATGGGCCACCATGGCAGATGCTCTTAACATGCTTGACCACGCCAAGCTGAAATTCCTACTCTCGAAAGGACATAGGAAAGGCCTTTACTGATTGCTCCAACTAGCGCATGGTTCTATATGAAAACACCGTAATGGACAATTAGAAGAATGATAGCTCTCCAAATGTGCCCATTACATTGCTGTAGATTATCGGGTGGGGCTGTACGGTGTTGTCGAGCCTGTAGCCGTGTTATTTGTGGAGTTGTCAGTGTCAGATAAAGCTTCGTCCGCAGTCATCGTTGTAGTTGTAGTTGTTGTTGTTGTTGTTGTTGCCGTCTCGTCCTGCGGCGAGACCAGTGGCGTGGTTGGTGCTCCTGTTACCCCTCCTCCGGAGCTGGAGGCACTTGAGGCAAACATAAAGTCCGGGTACGCAAAGAAAAGTACAGCAAGGATCCCGGCCCCAACCGCGATTGAACCGCCTATGAAGATCGCCTCTGATTTTGCCATGCCCGGAGCCGCAAGACATAATAATTAACTGGAATGGAAGAAACTACTAGGAAATATCTTGCAATCTTACGTAGAATTTCTCTCCGCAACCATAATTTGACCGCCCCGTCTTGGTCTTTCCTGCCAAGCGGATTTTCTTATAATCACCGTATTAAACTAATGAAAATAGATTTATAGCCATATGCGGTCGATTAGGTGATATACATAGCATGGTAGAATCAGGCGGCAAACGTATAGTTTTGACTGCTGACCGCAGCTTGATGACGAACTACAGGGGCAATTTCCTCTATGGTTTCATAGCATGCGGCCCCTATGAACTTGTTCCAGAATTTGTTTTTGACAAACTGTTCTGCCCGAGTGTCGAGACTGACCCTAACACCGGCGAGGTCAAGGTTGCCCAGTGTGGTTTGAGAAGGATAGAGGCCGCTCTTCTAAAGGAGTACAAGCGGGATGAGGTCTTTATCGCACACCCCGAGATGCTCGACAAGTGCATCGGTCCAGAAACTAAGGTAGTTGGCATTAACGTTATGGATCCGCTTGGTATGGCTCCCGTTACGACCACAATGTCGCCCGAGAAGCTGTCATATGTCGCCATGAAGTTCAAGAAGATGTGTGCTTCCATAATTCAACTGAAGAAGAAATACAACTTCAAGGTAGTTGTAGGTGGTAACGGCTCTTGGGAGCTTGCAAAACCGGATAGGATGAAGATTCATGGCATTGACACTGTTGTCATTGGTGAGGCAGACGAGCTCGCCCTAGACCTATTCCACGATCTTGAAGCAGGAGACGCACCGGAGCTCTTGCACACATTTGTTCGTAGCATCGACAATGTGCCCATTATGCAGGGCCCGACGATCAACTCTCTTATTGAAGCCATGCGTGGTTGCGGCCGCGGCTGTGACTTTTGCGATGTTAACAAGCGCTCAAAGAAGGATTTCCCGCTTGAGCGCCTGCAGAAGGAGGCCAAGATTAACCTCGATTACGGCTTTGATTCCATATGGCTTCAGTCTGACGAGATGCTCCTCTATGGCTGTGACAACAAGGACTTTATTCCGAACGCGGATGCGATCCTCGGCCTCTGGAAAGGACTCAAGTCAACAGGAGCACGCTTTGTAGGCACAACGCACATGACACTTTCCGCAGTTGCCTCTTCGCCGGATCTCATTAAGAAAATGTCCGAGGTAAATGAGATGCATGTTGGAGGCGGAAGGTGGCTTGCAACAAACCTGGGTGTGGAGACCGTGGCTCCGAGGATGGTCAAGAAGCATCTTGGAGTCAAGACAAAACCATTCCAGCCCGAGGAATGGGGTACGGTGGTAAGGGAAGGCTGCAAGATACTGAACCAGAACAGATGGTTCCCCGCACTTACACTAATTATCGGCTGGCCGGACGAGACGCCGGACGAGACCCAGTACACCATCGATCTGATTGACGATTTCAGGCAGACCAACATGAGAGGACTGGTAGCGCCACTACTCTACCAAGACTTTTCGGAGAAGAACAGTATGCACTTTGGCAACCTAAACGAGGCCCAGTTCACCTTGTTCTGGAGATGCTGGGAGCATAACCTTCGTGTCATAAATGATATCATCCCGATCATCATCAGGAACAAGACATACGGACCTGCGATGAAAATCTTCATGGCAGCCCTCATCAAGGCAGGAACTTGGGCAATCATGCGCTATCTCAGAGGTCTGTCAAAAGAGCTATTCAATGGCAGGGTGCCCGAAGATATCGTGGAAAGGTATTCGCGCAAGAGGTCCGTGACAGCGCCGGCGCCGCCCCGACTCTAGGTA
>DATLXY010000068.1:0-9690 GCA_035575335.1 Nitrososphaera sp.
TCAGGGATGCAGCCATCGGTGCGCCTACTGTTACGCTACATACGAGTGGTCACCGGAATTTTACGACAAGATTTACGCCAAAAGTAATGCCGATAAAGTGCTCGACAAACAGCTGGCCGAATGGAATTCTGATACGATCGACACCGTGATGGTGGCTTCCGCGACCGACGCATACCAGCCGGCGGAGCTACGGTATGGCCTTACCCGCAAGTGTGTACAGGTATTGCAGAAATACAACGTACCCTACTGCGTGTTCACGAAATCATGCACGATAATCGAGCGCGATCTTGAGCTCCACCGCAAATATCGCGACAACTGCTTCATCATCTGGTCTATAACAACACTCAACGAAGAGAAAAGGAGGGTAATCGAGCCTGGTACGCCTCCTTCAAGCAAGTTATTCGAGACTATAAAAAAATTCGCCGATGCCGGCGTGTGCTGCGGCGTGAATATTGACCCTATAATGCCACTTGTCACTGACACAGATGACGATCTGGAAGCGATCGTCAAGGCATGCAGCGAGGCGGGGCTGCGCCACGTTTTCGGAGCAATTCTGAGGCTTCGGGACGACATCTGGGAACGTATGAAGATCGTTCTGCATTTGCTCGGAATCCCTGACGGGATCGAAAGATATAAGCAGGTCTACAGATTCCAGGAGCCCCTCTGGCGGAGCTACGTTTCAGCCGACGAGTCGTACACATCCCATGTTCTCAAAAGGCTGGAAAACCTAGTCAAGGGCTACGGGATGTCCTGCGAATTCCCAGTCCATATGGGTCCCAGGCGGATAGACAGGTCTAAGACAGGGCAGACGAGCCTACACAACTTTATTCATCTGGTCTAGCGACGTGCCCAGACGCGACCTGCATTTGCCTTACTTCAGCCTGTGGTCGGTAAAGAATATCAGTTCGCAGTCGCAGTGCCCGTCAATCCTTATCTGCCTTCCGCATCTTGGGCAGATTGACAGTGGGACAGGAGCCTCCTCTGCAAAGAGAGCTGACATGATCACTATTAGCGACCGGCACTTATAAGAATTTAGTAAGCGTCTGGTATAGTTGATGGATTTTTTCTTCGATACACGTTACGATAGAAGAATTACAAGTATTAGCGGTTGGAAGATTCAACTTTTTGCAACCCATAGAACTTTATTAACACACAGCATAATCCTCCGGACGTGCAGCAGTATCGGAACCCTATACCCACCGTAGATATCATTCTGCAGCGTGATTCCAAGATCTTGATGGTGAGACGAAAGAAAGACCCTTTCAAGGGCTACCTAGCGCTCCCCGGGGGCTTTGTTAACGAAGGCGAGACCGCAGAAGCGGCTGTGAAGCGGGAGGCTATGGAGGAGACCTCGCTTGAAGTTGAGCCGATAGAAATACTGGGCGTATATTCTGACCCCAGACGCGACCCTCGCAAGCATATCTTAACTGTGGTATTCATCGGGATAATCGTAGGCGGTTCAGATAAGGCAGGCGATGACGCAGAAAGTGTAGAATGGGTAGACCTCGTCAACATTGAAAAAGATCAGGTCGCATTCGACCATATGACGATACTCCGTGACTACAGGAAGTGGATGACAACAGGTGGGACATTTTGGTCAACCAAGAGAAGAAATGATTAAAATCCCTACCATCCAATGAGAAGCAATTTGCGAACGGAGAAGGAGATCCGGCTCAGGATAGATTTGCTAGAAGGCCAGTCTAGTTCCATTGCCAAGATACTTACAAAGGCCATACGCGACAACAACGAGAAGGCTTTCAAGGAATACGCAGAGCGCCTTGCGGCTAACAGGGGAAGGGTGGAAGAGCTCCTCTGGGTTCTCGGAGAAAGGCCAAGTCAGAGTGTGCTGGACATGCAGGTTGTAGGCAGAGGCAACCTTTCGGTAAGGGAGGCCATAGAAAAGCTTCGCTCAGGTGAGATGAAAATGGATGATCTAACATCAGACGCTCAGGCGATGATAAGGAAGGGTGCGCTAGAGATGAAAAATGCACGCAAGGCTAGCTGAGATTTCCGGCGTTAGCTTGTACAAATTCGTTGAGATGCGTCCGTATACTGCAAAATATATATAAAACATAACAGCGTTATAGCAGTTGCACATGACCGCAAAAGAAGACCTGAACATCGATTATAGCAAGTATGACTTTAAGGATTCTACAGAGCTATATGTATACCTCAGCAAGAAGGGTCTCTCCAGAGGCACTATCGAGGAGATCAGCCGGTTAAAGGGCGAGCCAGACTGGATGAGGGAGTTCAGGCTCAGAGCCTACGAAGTCTTCATGAGCAAGCCGATGCCGAATTGGGGCGGCGATCTTAGCAAGATCGATTTTCAAAATATCTACTATTATGCCAAGGCTGCCGAAAAGAGCAGCAAAAGCTGGGACGATGTTCCCGAATCGGTAAGGAACACTTTTGAAAGACTCGGCATACCGGAAGCGGAACGCAAGTTCCTTGCAGGAGTTGGTGCGCAGTACGAGTCTGAAGTTGTTTACCATAATTTGAGGGAAGACCTGCAAAAGCAGGGCGTAATTTTTGTCGATACCGATACGGCGGTTAAGGAATATCCCGATATCGTCAAGAAGTACTTTGGTAAGGTCATCCCGCCAGAGGACAACAAGTTTGCAGCACTCAACAGTGCAGTATGGTCAGGAGGATCTTTCATTTACGTCCCGCCGAACGTCAAGGTCGAGCTGCCTCTGCAGGCCTACTTCAGGATAAACGCAGAGAATATAGGCCAGTTTGAAAGGACGCTCATCATCGCGGACGAGGGGGCAGAGGTTCATTATATCGAAGGCTGCACAGCCCCGGTGTATACTACAGAATCATTGCACTCGGCCGTGGTGGAGCTAGTCGCAAAGAAAGGAGCCAAGATCAGGTACACGACCATACAGAACTGGAGCAAGGATGTCTACAATCTTGTGACCAAGAGGGCATACGCTTACGAAAACGCCAAAGTCGAGTGGATCGACGGAAACATTGGTAGCAAGCTTACGATGAAGTATCCAGGCGTCTATATGCTGGGCAAGGGGGCGCACGCCGAGATCGTGTCTGTGGCTTTTGCTGGGGATGGAATGCACCAGGACGCGGGAGCAAAGGCCGTCCACCTTGCGCCAAACACCACTTCAAGAATCACGAGCAAGTCTGTTAGCAAGGACTCTGGAAGGACTACCTACAGAGGGCTCTTGCACGTTGCCAAGGGTGCTACCGGTGTCAAGTCGAATGTTAGGTGCGATGCGTTGCTCCTCGACGAGCGGTCCAGAACGGACACTTACCCGTACATCGAAGTCAATGAGGATGACGCTACAATCACGCACGAAGCGACCGTGGGCAAGATTGGTGAAGACCAGATATTCTATCTGATGACCCGTGGATATTCGGAGTCTGACGCGCTGTCACTCATCGTGGGCGGATTTATAGATCCATTCACAAAAGAGCTGCCCATGGAATATGCAGTCGAGCTCACTAGGCTGATCAAGCTCGAGATGGAAGGCTCTGTCGGATAAGCACTCTCGCGGTGGTCTGGTAGAATGGCTACTACTTCACTGTCCTCAATCGATAGCACGTACATCGACTCGCTGGCCAACGGCGGTCCCGGATGGCTTGTCACAATGCGCAAGCAGGCGTTTTCACACTACCAGTCGCTACCAGCCGAGGTTTCGCCGCTGTATTCAAAGTACTCTGACGTCAACAGGATCAAGTCACCGAACGTGCACTTTTCGGAGCCAAGACAGGCCCCGCTCAGCAAGGATCTTGCTGAAAGACTAAAAGAGCTTGAAAACGAAACTGGTGTTCTGCAGGTTGCCCAGCAGATTAACGGGATTTTTATCAAGGATGGCGTTGCCAAACAAGGCGTCATCGTTTCGAGCATAAAGGAAGCGCTTGCCAAGCACGGTGATCTAGTAAAGTCACACATGGAGGCAAACCCTCTCAGCTATGGGGAAGACAAGTACCTGGCGCTTGAGGCATCAGCTTTCCAGTCCGGACTTTTTATCTACATTCCAAGGAACGTCGTGCTTGAAGAACCGATCAGGATAATCACATCGCTTGCAGACGACGGCACTTCCCTGATATCTCGAAACATTGTTGTGGCTGACACTGGCTCCAAGGCGACGGTTGTACAGGAGGTATATGCTCCAGGCTCGTCTGGGAGGGAGGAGATCCAGCAGGCATACTTTGAGCTGATCGAGACAAGCGTCAGGCCTAACGCACACCTGGAGCTTGTCACCTTGCAGGCTATGACCATGGACACCGTCAATGTTTCAAACAGGAAGGCTTTTGTTGAAAGGGACGCGAAGATGTCGTGGTATGTCGGCCTGTTTGGATCGCTCTTGTCGCGCTACAAGACTGATAGTGTCATGAAGGATACAGGGGCTTCTGCGGAAGATGTCGAAATCATTTTCGGAGATAAGAACCAGTCCTTTGACGTGACTTCGAATCTGGTACATAACGGGAAGCATTCAAGAGGCAGGGTGCTGGTCAAGTCGGTGCTGAAAGACACCTCCAAGTCGCTGTTTAAGGGAATGATCAAGATAAGCAAGGAAGGCAAAGGCACTGAATCGTATCTGGCAGGTCATGCAATCCTGCTTGACCGGGGAGCAAAGTCGGACTCTATACCCGGCCTTGAAATTGAAACCAACGAAGTAAAGGCGACGCACTCTGCCTCTGTTGCCCAGCTGGACGAAAACCAGATCTACTACCTCTGCACACGGGGTCTGAGCAGGGAAGGTGCCAAGAGGGAGATAGTGGCGGGCTTCTTGGAGCCTCTGTCCAGAAAGATGGGACCGGCTATCAGGGCATGGGTCAACTACCTGATCGAAAACAAATGGCAGGGCAAACAGCTGATGCTGAGGACAGACAAGGCAATGGAGCAGATTCTGGAAGTGGAGAAATCCCGTTACCACGAAACGCAGGACATCTTCGAAAAGCACTACAAATACAGGTAGTAGTGTTGAAGGAGGAGAGAAACAGAAATGCCGGAACAATGGGTGAGGGTGTGCGATGAGAAGGCCCTCAAGAATGGCGACCTGATGGATTTTGATTATGGCGACAAAAAGATCCTCCTTGTGAGAACCGGGGGCAAGGTGTTCGCCACAGACAGGATCTGCACGCATGCGTACGCTGACCTTTCAAGCGGAATACTAAACGAGGAGGAGAAAACGGTGACCTGCCCGCTCCATCTATCCGCGTTCAAGCTCGATTCCGGCGTACCGCAGAATCTGCCCGCAGAAGAGCCACTCAAAACTTACAAGGTTAAAATACAGGACAACGAAATTTACATTCAGCTGGGATAATTAAGTGATGCAAAAGGGCGCTCTCGATGTCGAAAAGATAAGGGCAGATTTTCCGATCCTCAACCGCAAGGTAAACGGTGGCAAGCCCTTGATCTACCTCGACAATGCAGCGACTACCCAAAAACCCTTGGTGGTCATTGATGCTATTCGTGATTATTATCTGAATTACAACTCAAACATCCACCGTGCCGTTCACCAGCTCGCAGAAGAGGCAACGGCTGCCTTTGAAAAGACAAGGAAAAAGGTGGCAAAATTCATCAACGCCAAGTCTACAGAAGAGATCATCTTCACACGCAACGCTACGGAGGCAATAAACCTTGTTGCCTACTCGTGGGGCAGGGCAAACGTGAAGAAGGGCGACAAGATAGTGATCACAGAGATAGAACACCACAGCAATATCGTACCGTGGCAGATACTCACTAGCGAAAAGGGTGCCAAGCTGGAGTACATTGGTGTTGACGATAACGGGTACCTGAAGCTGCACGAGTACCAGCAGCACTTTGACAGCAACAGGGTCAAGCTGGTTTCAGTGACACACATGTCAAACGTCCTAGGAACTATCGTCCCTGTGCGTGATATCATCAAGATGTCACATGAGAAAGGAATACCCGTCCTGATAGATGGAGCGCAGTCTGTTCCACATATGAAAGTGGACGTGCAGGAGATGGACTGCGACTTTATGGCGTTTTCTGCTCACAAGATGTTGGGTCCTACAGGGGTCGGGGTGCTGTATGTAAAGCGCGACCTCCTTGAAAAGATGCCCCCATTCATGGGGGGTGGTGACATGATAAAGGAGGTCCACAAGCATGAGACAAGATACAACGACCTGCCGTACAAGTTCGAAGGCGGGACTCCGAACATTGCCGATGTAATTGGCTTTGGCGCTGCGATTGATTACCTGGACAACCTTGGTATGGACAGGGTGAGGGAACACGAGATTGAGCTGATAAAATACGCACTCGATGCGGTCTCGGGCGTAAAGGGGGTTACGCTTTATGGTCCCCCTGATGCAAACGACAGGGGCGGCGTGGTATCGTTCAATATCGGTGACATCCACCCGCACGACCTTGCTACCATAATGAACGACCATGGGATAGCGATAAGATCTGGTCACCACTGTGCACAGGTACTGATGGAGAGGCTCGATGTTGCCGCAACATCCAGAGCAAGTTTTTATATCTATAACACAAAGGAGGAAATAGACAAGTTCATTGGAGCGCTTGAGGAGGCAAGGAGGTTATTCAAGATTTGAGTGATGATATTTACCGTGAAATAATCCTCGACCATTACCGCAACCCAAGGAACAAGGGCAAGCTTCCTAACGCAGATGTGAGCATACATGACAGCAACCCTCTGTGCGGTGACGAGATTGACATACATCTCAAGGTTGATGACGGCAAGATAAAGGACATCCGCTTCGAGGGCAGGGGCTGCGCAATAAGCCAGGCGAGCGCTTCCATGCTGACTGAAATGGTAATGGGTAAGCCGCTAGCCTCTGTCAAGGAGCTCACAAAGGATGACATTCTTGAGAACATTGGTCTGACAAACCTCGGGCCAGCGAGAATCAAATGCGCTCTGTTATCGCTCAAGGTGCTTAAACTGGGAATGGTAAAGTACTACGCCGACAGGGATCCCGATTCTGCCAAGGAACTACAGGAAGACTCGAAGGGCCTGTAGATATAAATGGTCAGTGTAAACAGTCATGACATACGCAAGATAATATTTGATAATTTCAATGACACCGATACGCGATTCTCAAATGATGAAGTGCTCGGTCATCTGAACCAGATGGAGCAGTACAGGAATCTGGACGACGTGCTCGACCTGCAGGGCGTCCTCTTAGACATGGAAAAGTCTGGTCTGCTGCGCCCAATCGCGCAGAACTTTAATACCCGCTATTACCGGCTGTGGAACACTCTCGAACTGGCCACGTGCAAGGCATGCGGATTTGACACCTATTTTGCGCCAAGCGAGGAAGGCAAGGTCTGTCCAAAGTGTAACGCCCCGATGTGATTTTGACGTCTTGGCATCCATTGAGACCCTGCAGTTCCTTCCTTCACGGTGGCAACTTGGTTCCTCTAATACTGTTGCTCCTAGTAGAATCTGAGTCGCAGTCGGGTCAGCCGCAGCCCATGATGTAGACGGGGTTCATCTACCTTGGTAGAACTGGTCCTTGCAGACTTTATCTGTTCCTAGTCTCTGCGCTCTATCTGGAGAACTGTTATCGAATCTGTATGTATGCATATTTCGGTTCTCTTGGGAAGCCTCGCAACTACGGTTCTGCTGCAATCCCGGTAGCCTCGCGAAGTGGATCCTCACTATTACACTCTTTAGTGATTGTGCAAACAGGGAAAACAGTTAAACGACAACAACTACGCTCTTTTCATTGGTTGTCGTCTGCGCCCGTAAACAAGCCGCCTTGGATGATAAGGACACGTTCGATGCATTTTGTCGCACTCGTGGCAGCGTTTCTTATGTTCAGCACGATGGTGACATCTGGCGTCACATCTAGAGCTGACGATGCAGCCAGCCGCTACTTCAAGTCGATCCACGGAAATGCCGCCGTCGACGCGGTAATGATAGCTATAACTACGATGGGCGACGTGTCGACACTGTTCCTTATTGGCATAGTTTTGACTATCATAAGGCGCACTAGGAAGGCAGGAATGATCTTTTTGATCGCATTGATAGCAATTGTTATTCTGGTGATGTACATGAAGCCCCTGATCGGTAGGGAGGTCCCTCCATACACGTTTGTGCCCGCGCTTGGGCTGCCGGAGAATTTCAGCCTAGAAAATGACAGTCTCGCACCGTTTGCTGCCGGCTTTAGCTATCCATCTGGCCATGCATCGCGTACCACAGCCTTTGCATTCATTTTTGGCTTTCTTCTCTACCAGAAATCAAGGAGGGCCGGCTATGCGATCTGGGCGTTCCCGGTGATAGTGGGCATCACCCGGCTTTACGTTATGCAGCACTATCCAACAGACCTTATCGGAGGGTTTCTCTTCGGCGGCATGGTCTCTGTGGTACTTGCAAATGCCATGAAGCTCGAACAGCCCTTCTCTATGTCCCGGATAAAGGGCAAGGAAGACAAGCCTTCCTTCCGGCGCCAGGGTGGAAATCTTTAATTCTAGTCAGCGAGTACTGTACTTTGGCCAGCCAATGCCTCTACTGTTGAACATAGCCGGGTCGGAGTGGGTAATGATTATATTGCTTGCTTTGATCTTGCTCTTTGGCACCAAGAGGCTGCCGCAGGTTTCCCGCACTATAGGCAAGGCTATAGGCGAATACGAAAAGGCAAAGCAGACCTTCCGGCGCGAAATGGAAGAGGCTATGGAGCCTGCTAGGAGTCAGAGCCCAATACCCAAGATTACCGGGCCCGTTGCCACAGAGAGGGAAAAGCTTGAGACGATTGCCAGTTCGCTTGGCATAAACGACTACGATGGCCTGACAGACGAGCAGCTCCGTACTCTGATATCAAAGAGGATAGCGAGCCAGTAATAATAGAGTAATTGTTCAACACTTAAATACACAACTCTGGCACAACATTGGCATGTCAGCAACAATCAACCCGTTCGAGGTCGCTCTCAAACAGCTTGACGAAGCGGCAAAGATCATAAAACTAGACAAGGGTTTACACCAGGTTTTGGCACACCCCAAGCGTGTTCTTACAGTGTCGCTGCCAGTTAAAATGGACAACGGTGAAATCCGAGTCTTCACTGGATTTAGGTCTCAACATAATGACGCCCGGGGCCCGTACAAAGGAGGCATACGCTACCACCCGCAGGTGTCACTTGACGAGGTCAAGGCGTTGTCAATGTGGATGACCTGGAAGTGCGCTCTGGCAGACATCCCCTACGGAGGCGGCAAGGGAGGGATCATCTGCAATCCAAAGGAGATGTCTAGCGGGGAGCTGGAACGCCTGACCAGACGCTATGCGTATGCCATAGCGGACATCATCGGGCCGCATACAGACATTCCCGCGCCGGATGTGTACACTGGCGGAAAGGAGATGGCATGGATAATGGACACTTATTCTGCGCTCAAGGGGAACTACGTCCAGCCGGAGGTCATCACCGGCAAGCCTATAGCAATTGGAGGATCGCTTGGTAGAAACGAGGCTACTGGACGTGGACTTGCGTACACTGTTAGAGAGGCTGCAAAGAAATTGAATATAGACATGAAGTCCGCAACAGTGGCGGTCCAGGGCTTCGGGAATGCTGGCCAGTTCGCGTCACAATTGGTTGAGGAACAGGGCGCGACCGTTATTGCGGTTTCTGACTCGAAAGGCGGCGTCTTTAACAAGAAGGGGATGAAGGTAGAGGCTCTTCGGAAGCACAAGGAAAAGACCGGTTCGGTCGTCGGTTTCCCTGGTGCAAAGTCTATCAGCAATGAGGAATTA
>DATLXY010000069.1:0-3296 GCA_035575335.1 Nitrososphaera sp.
AGGCCACAACCGAGGATCGACAGGGAACTCAATGATGGCATGACAACAGTTGTAGGAAGGCTTCGCAAGGACACCGCCTTTGACAACGGGATAAAATATGTTCTTCTTTCACACAACGAAAAGATGGGATCCGCCAAGGGCGCCATCCTGCTTGCGGAACTCTTGAAGGACCGCAACATCCTCTAAATTTCTTTCTTTAATTAAATAAAGTTGCAATTAATAGGGTTTATTAAGCTCTAAATTACTGATCTAGCTGAATTCCTGCATGGGGAGAATCGATGATCTTGATGTGAAAATTTTGGCCGAGCTTGCCCGTGACGCGAGTATTTCTGTGCCAAAACTTTCGAAAAAGATCAATGTTAATTCTTCTGTGGTCTACAGCAGGATAAAGCGTCTTGTAAAAAGAGGCCTTATCGAGAAATTCACTATTGTAATAAACGACGAGGCGCTCGGATTTAGCGTAAGAGCCCTCACAGGCATTAATATGGACTCGAAGCTCAGGGACAACGTGTTAAATGAGCTCTTCAAGATCCCTGAAGTGAGAGAGGTGGCCGAGGTGACGGGAAGGTTCGACGTGCTGGTGACAATGACGGCCCATTCGCTTGAGGAGATGCACAAGATCATCTCTGAAAAGATAGGAAGGATAGAAGGCGTGCAAAAGACTGAGACTTTTATCGAGATGCGTAAGACCAGTCGCGAGCTTGCCTACCCAACTTCCATTTCCAAGTAATGATATAAATAACAATTAGTCCACCTTACCCTCGCGGTCATCAATTGACGACACACCAGATTACGGTAGGCAGCAGGCTCAAGAATTATTACGAGCTCACAAAACCCAAGATCTGGTATCTGCTCGTTTTCACTGCGTTTGGAGCAGCCCTGACCGCATCCTTTCTGTTTGATCAACCGATTGCGCTCGAAACCTGGCTCCTGCTCATCGGAGGAGTAGCAGCCGGGTCGGCGGCGGCCGATACTCTAACCGGATACAACGACAGAGACATTGACGCAATAATGGAGAGAACGAAGGGCCGGCCAATACCCTCTGGAAGAATATCGCCGCGTAACGCGCTCGCCTTTGGCCTCATCCTCGCCGCAATTTCACTCGTCTGTGCTTGGTTGATCAACATCTGGGCCTTCGGCCTTATGGCCTTTGGGCTCTTTGACAACATAATCGTCTACAGCAAGTGGCTAAAAAGAAGGAACCCATCAAGCATCATACTCGGCGGCTTTTCCGGCGGAGCGCCGGCGCTGATAGGATACGTAGCAGTAACTACGATGAACATCGAGATAGGGTTGGTGATGGCCGGCTTGGTATTCCTCTGGATACCGACTCACATTTGGAGCCTCGCGTTGCACGTGAAGAAAGATTACACTCTTGCGAAGGTGCCGATGCTGCCGGTTGTGTCCAGCGAAAAGACGTCTGTCAGGGTGATTGCTGGAACCACCCTGATGATGGTGGTCTTTAGCATCGTGCCGTTCTTTTTCAACCAGTTTGGACTGATCTATCTGGTTACCGCAAGCGTGTTTGGAGGCGTCATGATAGCCATGTCCATCTGGTTAGTCATAAAGCCTAGCGAAAAAGCCTCATGGACAGTGTTCAAGTTTTCAAGCCCTTACCTGACGGCGCTGTTCATCGCCTTCATGGTGGACGCCTTTTTCAAGTAGCACCAGATGTCTTTCGCACTCGTACAACACCCTTGCAATCACCACGTGTGCCTCAAGTCCCATATCGCTTATCGCATAGGTCCGGTTCAACAGCATCTTTGTGCTTTCAGAGAAATGCCCTCTGGGGAATCCACCTATCACGAACGCGCAAGAATTAGAAGATAGATTGTCAGCTACAGCCTTTTCTGCCGTGACCTGGACACCTGTGGAAGACATGCCAATCACCTTGGCTACCTTTATCCCATTGATCAGGTCTGCTAGCGTGCCATCAGATAGCTCCATTAGCACCGCCCCCTGCTCGCTCTTGATCACTTTATCTCTGAACAGATTCACCATCAAGCCTTCAAATCTAAAGTACGATTTTGGAATCCGAAGATTATCAGCTATTGCGATCAGCTTGTCGTTTACAGTGTGGACGTAGACGCGTAGCATGCGTTCCATATAGAGCGGCGTTCCAAGTGCCTCCATTAGCGCAAAATGCACAATATCAGGCCTGCCGCGTTTGTTTGCGCTCCGGAGACTCGACATCGCTGCGTGATGGTAGCTCCGGTCAAGCAAGGTCTCAGCAGGTTTAAGACCAAGTCTTTGGGCGTGATTCCTTACCGAGGCGTGTCCTGTAATCTCTTGCGGCACTGTCTCTAGTGCAGCTTCGGCGATGATGAGCGTTATCATAGTCCTCGATATTGAATGCCCAGTATATTAAGGAGTGTTAGCATGCTTGGACAGGATTTCAGATTTTTGGCGTACACGAGCTCATTCAACTGGTCGATGCAATGCCCAGTTCTGTGTCAGCCTTTAACTTGTCCAGCTTGTTGATAATTAATGTTGTAACACCCTTCTCAAATTTGCCTGATAATATAGAAGTGAAACAAAGATCATTAGAGAGCCTGTTTGATCAGATCATTGAATATATCAAGTAATGTCAATTTACTCATTTAGAATGTCTTTCAGCTCGATGCACTCCATCTTCTTGTCGTATCTCTACCTTTGACGGCCCCACCTTATCATAGAATAATCTTACATTGTCCATCTCCACCTATTCTTTTCCCCTTACAAAAATGGGTTCAATAAAATTTGGCTCCAATGCTTTTGTTGCATATAATATTACCCCTAGTCTCACTGCCTCTTATTATGCAACAAAATCGAAAGATAATTATTTCCCGGGACTGAACTTTACAGCCCGTACTGCGATGGGTATTTTCTAGTGCAAAAAGCTCTCCCAAGAAGTCAAACAACTCACGACGGGCTCACATTGTTTTCGTAAAGATTAGCCGTGACTTCGCTGGATAGCGATCTCCTGCTCACAATAAACGAAAATGAGGGAAGTGAGAATGAGTTGACAATGCTGGCCGCAATCTGCGCGAGACCTTCTGTGGTTCCGCTTTTTTCAACTGCCAATACTTCTTTGCCTTTTTCTAGATCTCGTCTCAATTGTCAATGAGGATAGTGGCTTACCAATCTATACCAACTAGCACAAGTCTGCTGACATACTGTTGCCATTTTTCATTTTTATCATCCGTCCTTGACGACAGGAACAGCTAGCTATCAGCTTCTCCCTGTCATCTGAGACATGGTTCTTGAAAGGAGGGCAGCAGAACTGGAACGCCTGTACGGGACAGAACCAGACCCGG
>DATLXY010000070.1:0-2257 GCA_035575335.1 Nitrososphaera sp.
GACGACCTGTTCAATATCGTCAAAAAAATTGTTGGCAACATAGAGGACATCGAGGATATTGTTTTTGACAAGCAGAACGACGCCGCAAATGAAATCTCTTATATCAGGCGCGAGGTAACGTTGCTCAGGCGGATAGTGATACCGCTGCGAAGGACCCTGGCAGAGATTACCACGAAGGACATAAAACGATTCTCGGACCAGGACTTGACTCTTTACTTTGACGATGTGAACGACCACATAGACAAGGTGATAGAAACGATAGAGGAGTCAAAGGAGACGATCGAGATATACAAGGACACGGATTTCATTCACGCTACTGAAAGGTCAAACAAGATCTTGGCCATCCTCACAATAATATTCACTCTTTCGATGCCCGTTACTATTATGAGCTCGCTGTATGGCATGAACGTGGACGTACCAATCTTGAGCGAGGCCGACGAGCAGGCGTTTCTTGGAAGATATAGCACGTTTGTGCTTATCGTTGCCGGGTCGGCAGCAGCCGCTGGTGCAATGCTTGCCTACTTTCACAAAATTAAGTGGATCTAGGACAGACTTGACAACACGCCCCTCTACGCGCGGGCACAACACACGCAGAGCACACACTCATGTGGGCGAAGGCGGATACATCACGTTACTCCTCGTTTCGGATTCGCCTTCCAAGATCTGTTGACCGGCGTCGCATACAATGAAGATTTTAATATCGTTATTACAAAAATTAGATCGTGACAGCGATAGAAGTAACCAGATGCGAATCCTTCGGAGATGAGCTCTGCGATTGCGGATATTGCTGCCTGAGCGGATGATACGATAAGACGTTCCATGGCATGTCCGGCCGATGGTGATGGATTTTTCAATAATTGCTGGTAAGGGTAGCAAGGTCCGCCCTACCTATTTTTGTAGCGTATTCTCATGACCGTCCCCGTCGGATCAAGGGATGTCAAATACAAGTTCGCAAACGGTTGGGGTTTTCTCTTGTTTTCCGTGAACTCCACAAATACTAACCTGATAACTCTATAAGCAAGTAGGCCTGCTGTAGTACAGATTGCAGTTTTCTGTTAAACCCGATAATTCGAAATTTGACCTGGAGCTTTTCAAAATATATGATGAGGCGAAACAATGCCCCATCAACTTCACCCTCAGAGTTGTGGGCAATAAATACTCTTTTAATTTTACGAGATATCATTTATTTCAAGCAAAATTGCTTCAGCCAATTTTTGAATTCTATTGAAGGTATCAATACCAAGGCTCTGACCAACAGACTAGAGGAAATGAAGCAGGCTGGGTTGATTGAGCGCAGAATTTTCAACGAACACCCTGTGAAAATAGAATACTATCCGACCAACAAGGGTCTGGCCCTCAAGCACCTGATTGACATAATGGCCGGGTACTCGATGACGCACTATGGCAAAGAAGTCAGGATGGCAAGAAGAGATCTCTCTCCCAAATAATCAAGAACGGCAAGTGACTGGTTGTTGTTGGTCTATTATCACGGTGTCCCTGTTAGGGATGATGATCGGATAAGGAAAAATTCTCTAGCCGGCGTTTCCTGGCATAATTGCTAACAACAGGCCATCACCACACATACAAACCCTGACCATGATGATGGATTTTATCCCGCCAGCCAGCATAGAAGACCGACGTTCGTAGGCAATGGATGGAAAAAGCCTTGTGAGCTTGATGATTTTTTCAATCTTCTTGGTCGTGGAGTTTACCGGTTCATCCAGTGTCTGAACCTTCCACGAGTGCGTACGAGTCGTTCTTATCGTGAGAGATCCTCATCATATGATGCTTTGACGTGGGGTTTGTGGCCGCAGAGAAATGCCAGACAGTTCGTGGTCTGAGATACTGTACGTGTAGGCCAAAAACCCCTTGAACCAGAGCGTACACTTGTTGTTGTTTCTTGCTGAGTGTTGCACCGATCGCTGAAGACCGATCATGCCTCGTCTTTCCAAGCCCCCGTCTATTGCTGGCATAAATAAGCAAGGATTGGCTGGATATCGGAATGACTGCATAGCTAGTTCTGGTTCTCCACCATGTCGAATCCTTGTCCATCACAGCTGGATGAGCATTCTCCCATTCGCGCCCAGAAGCGCACTGTGGCTTTACGAGAGCCTTCGGCCTAACCTGTCAATGGCGTCCATCCACTGTTGCCAGTGGAGACGCAAGAACCCAGCAGGCCCTATTCGTTGCTCAATCATCTAGCTGGATGAAGGCATTTCATTGTTGCCTTCGTACGATATTTAGTAGCTTTTGATAT
>DATLXY010000071.1:0-2265 GCA_035575335.1 Nitrososphaera sp.
GCTTAAGCTACTTCGGAAGCACTTCCCCGACTTGGAGTATAGAGCAGAGGGCCAATGGGTACGGATCCCCTCTTATCTACTCTCTGAGGGTTGGAATCGACCATCAACAGACGTGGCTTTCCAGATTCCGCTGGCAGGCTATCCTGGGGTGCCGCCCTATGGCATTTACGCGCCAGCGGGACTGACATTTAAGGGCGTCCTTCCCGATAACTACACTGAGCCGGCCTCTGCCCAGCCTCCGTTTGGAGGGACATGGGGAGTTTTCTCATGGACTCCGGAGGATGGTCAGTGGCGAGCAACCGCCGATTTGGTGACAGGCTCCAATCTACTCAACTGGGTTTTAAGCTTTGCGGACCGTTTTCGGGAGGGTAAATGATGGAGCAGGTATTTCTTGATTTGCCAAATGATATGCACCGCGAGCTTTGGGCGCATCTCGTGCCGGAAGCATCCGCATTAGAAGAGGTTGCTTTCGTGTACGCGCGGGCGGAACATAATGGTGGGTCGGTTATATTCCACGCGATTGAATGGGAAGCGGTCCCACCCGAAGGTTTCATATACCAAACTGAGGTTGGCTTTGAACTGACCGATGAAATGCGAGGTTCAGTAATCAAGCGTGCTCACAATTTAGACGCTTCTCTTGTTGAATTCCATTCCCACACCGGTCATTGGCCAGCTATGTTTTCGCCCAGCGACCGCTATGGGTTCAGTCAATTCGTCCCTCATGTGTGGTGGCGACTAAAAGGACGTCCCTATGCAGCCGTTATTGTCACCCGTTCAGATTTTGACGGTTTTGCTTGGGTAACCAGCGCGGATTCCACGCAGCGATTAGATGGTATTGTCATAGGGGAGCAGATAACTCAGCCAACGAGGTTATCAAGTCTTATATTGGATATATATGATGAATGAACGCTTTAATCGAAATGAGGGCTTTTTTGGCCGAGAGGGGCAGGAGCGGATTGCAGCCTCCCGTATCGCTATCATTGGCGTCGGCGGACTCGGAACTCATGTAGTGCAGCAACTAGCGCTCCTAGGAGTCGGTCACCTCACCCTCGTCGACGACGAAGAGCTTGATGCGACGAACAGGAACCGTTACATAGGTGCAAAGTACGACGACCCTATCCCTGGTACTCCGAAAGTTAACATAGGTGAGCGCATCATCCACTCGATTGACCCCGGTATTCAGGTTGATAAGGTTTTCGACTCATTAGTAAGCGAAGATGCATTTGCTGCCGTAATTACTGCCGATCACGTGTTTGGCTGCCTCGACAACGAGGGGGCTCGGTTATTGCTTACCGAGTTATGTGCTGCATATAGTCGCCCGTACTTTGATATTGCTTCAGATATTCCTCCTGACGATTTGCTCGCCTACGGGGGCCGAATATGTGTGGCGTGGGATGGAAATGGTTGCTTGGTCTGTCTTGATGTGCTGGACGTTGCCGAAGCTCAAGCCGATCTTTTGGATCCAGATGCTAGGCGAAATCGAGATGCTATCTACGGTGTAAATCGGGAATTGCTAGGTGGATCAGGCCCAACAGTCGTTTCGATCAATGGTGTCGTTGCCTCTCTTGCCGTCACCGAATTTATGGTGGCGGTAACAGGCATTCGATCCCCACAAAAAGTATTAAACTATTACGGCCATAGAGCGATTGTCACGGTTTCAAAGAATGATCCGGCGCCCGACTGTTACTACTGTAAAGGATTGAGAGGAATGGGTGACGCTGCAGATGTGCAGCGGTATATAAGAAATGGGGCTGGCGCATCCCTCCGGCGAAAGCCTGAATAGATGGCAGTCTCCATTCCTGGACAAGACAGTTCTCCAGTAACTTTCTCTGAATACACTCCTAAGACTCAAAATACTTACGAAGTCGGTCAAAGATTGCCAAAAGGTCGGTGCCTGCTGTGTTCTAGTTTGCCACCACCAAACTCTCCTGCAATGTGTGGACAACGTGGTGATAACTCACAGCTTGACGAAAATCTTTGCACGTCTGAAACGCAGCTTTTTGCGTACCTGATTCGAAAAATGTTTCGCACAAAGCAGAACTCTTATTCGATGAGATTTGGCGTAGCTATAAGCAGAATCAGCGGGGAGGTATCTGGCTAAATAGAGTTCCTTAAAAAGAATAGTAATTAATCCAAGTTGCTAGTTGAGCATTTGGCAAAGCTCTTTGAAAAAGACAAAATCCCCTCGTGTTGAAGACCAATTCAAACACTGGAGGGGATTTTGTACGACAACGTTGTCGCGCTCTACTGTATCACCGATGACTT
>DATLXY010000072.1:0-3046 GCA_035575335.1 Nitrososphaera sp.
ACCCACAGTTTATCGATAGGGCAATCGCATTGGAACTATCCTTCATCGCCCTGACAGTTCTTACCTACAAAGGATTCAGAAAGGCCCTCTATGCCTGTATTCCACTAGCCATCATAGTGATGGTCGGCAACTCGCTTGCTCCAGTACATGTTCAGATAATGACAACATTCTCAAAACCATTCAACGCGGTGCTCCTGATAATTGGTGGCTACGTCCTGCAGGCTGCACTTATCGTAACGACAGTCCATGAATTAAGGAAACAGAGAGAAGTGGTGAAGAGAACTAGCTGAAGCACGGCTACTTTGAAAATGCTTTGAGCTTTCCACGCATCTCTCTATCTTTTGCAATTGCAGGGTGAGACGGATCAGCCAGAATCACTTCATACCAGATGTTCGTGCCATCCTTGTGAAGATAGTATGAGCCAAGCACTTCGAGGTTTGGGAATTTCTCATTCGCCCTGCGCTCTGCGACCTTGCGCATACTAATGCCCTGCTTGATGTGCACCACACCGATGTGCTTTGGCCTCCTTCCAGCCACGGGGCGACGTTTGCGCATGCCTCCCCTGCCTACACGGACTCTCACGACGACAATGCCTTGCTTTGCTTTGTAACCCAGTCTTCTGGCCCTATCGAGCCTGCTCGGCTTCTCTATCCTGTGGATAGTTGGCTCTTCCCTCCAAGCGATTGCCTTGGATTTGAGCTCATCAGAGTTTTCCTTCCACATTCTGAGCCATGTCCGGGCCATATAGCTGCGCATAGTATACCTCTCCTGTCTGTCACCCTTTTATAATCTATATTACGCCGCGCAGGATCTGAATCACCTTTTCCGCAATGACCGTGGACGCGAGCTCCTGTGCCTCCTTTGTCTGCGCCCCGATGTGTGGTGTGCAAATCAGATTTGGAAGGGTTAGCAATTGCTTGTTGGTGGGCGGCTCGACCTCAAAGACGTCTAGCGCCGCGCCGGCAATCTTGCCGTTCTTTAGAGCCTCGTGGAGAGCATTTTCGTCTATTATCTCTCCTCTTGAAGTGTTGATGAGATAGGCGGTTGGTTTCATCTTCGCAAGACTATCGGCGTTAAACATGTGCCTCGTCTGAGGGGTGGCCGGCACGTGGCAAGTTACAAAGTCCGCACTTTTGAGGAGGGTGTTAAAGTCGGTTACCACCATCCCAGTTTCTGAAATGAACTCCCGGTTTATCGGATAAACATCATAGCCTATCAGGTTCATGCGCAGTGCTTTGGCCATCCTGCCAACAGTCCTACCGATGTTGCCGACGCCAACTATGCCCAGATACTTGCCTGAGAGTTGCGTTCCCATCAACTCTTTCTTGATCCAGTTACCACGTTTACCCTCTGAGTCGGCCCTAGGTATGCTCCTTGCAAGAGAAATCATGAGCCCGATAGCAAGCTCGGCCACAGCGACTGACGCTGCTTCAGGTGCGTTGATGACCTTGATCTTTCTGGCTTCTGCAGCCTTCACATCCACATTGTCCAGACCGACTCCGACGCGAGCAATTATCTTGGCATTTACGGCCGCGTCTATGACTTCCTTGGTAACCTTGGTTCTGCTCCTTACAACGATGACTTCATAGTCTTTGACCGAAGAAAGTAGCTCGGCGAGCGTTATCTCGGGTCTGTAGTCGACATTCAGTCCCGCTCGCTTCATGCTGTCAATGCCTGCTTGGTCAATAGAATCGCAGACGAGCACCTTGCCGCTTACTTGCATAAGCCTTGAAAAAATCCAGTAGTAATATAATATTATCCATATATCGATAGAAGATGCAGCGACAAGGGCGCGGTGAATGAGACAACAGTCACGCTCCTCTACTTTAGAGCAATCCTTCCAGCGATCAGGGGATCTGAGTACAATTGTCGACGTGTCCTTCTACCCTGACCATAAAGGCAAACAAAGTTATCTCTTTGAGATGACACCAATTCTCCTCAGACCAGATCAAGCGACATGTGATGTGAGCTTCCCACCATCCAACTGCTAGCTGGGGCCAAGGTGAACATGTTGAAGGCAACAACCGGCAATTTCTCTTGGGTGGTACACGCTAGCCTATGCGATAGCTGTGACATTCAGCCAAGCGTAGCGTTGTATCAACGGACGGTCTTTATTATGGTATGACCAGAGTGACAGGCGCTGCACTGATTGATATTATCATCAATCACGGATAGCACTTGAATGTATGGTGCCTCCGAAGTGTACCGCAGAGCGCTTGCATAACAATATGGGAAAAAGAATGATTTTATAGTTACGCAGAAACAGATGCCCTGTTGCCGGAGGAGCCTTCAAGCTACATCCTGAAGGTACAGAGAGACGAGCTTGAAAGGCTGTTGTTTGGCAGGCGTGTCCTTTACGTCAATGTCAGCCGCGGCTGGTCGCACGGGACACTAGTGTTGTTTGTAAAAAAGGACGTGTTTCTTGGCTCAGGCATAATTGACAGGTTTGTAGGACTGGATGAAATGGACGAAGGTGGACAAGAGAAAAAGCTCTCTATTGAGAACAATTGGTATGGCAAGATAGTGTTTTCAAAGTTGACGCGCTTTGTACCGCCGGTGCCAGTACGGGATACTCCTGCTGCGAGCCCGAACCCGCTAGCACTGCACGGAGCTAGCCTTACCAACGACGTTGCAGCAAGGATAGAGCAGATGGCTCCCGGTAAGATCATAGTTTAATATGATATCCCGGCAGAGGCTGTCGATTAATTTATTACGGCCGCCTCACTAGTGCCATCCGGCAATGTCATTCAGAATTGACAAGGATTCTCTTGGCGAGATAAGGGTTCCATCGAATGCATACTATGGTCCTTTTACTGCGCGCGCGATAAACCAGTACAAGGTAAGTGGTCAAAGAGCTCATATCAATCTCCTAAGGGCTTATGTCATGATCAAACGCTCTGCCGCACTTGCAAACAAGGAACTCAAGGCGCTTGACGCAGAAAAGGCCAGGGCGATTGTGAAAGCGTGTGATGAAATCCTTGCTGGAAAGTTTCTGGATCAGTTTGTGGTGGAAGCCATCAACTCCGGCGCTGGCACTGCATTCAAC
>DATLXY010000073.1:0-4410 GCA_035575335.1 Nitrososphaera sp.
AACCAGTCAGCCTGTCGTAGCTTGTCTGAATCCTTCTGAAGCTCTTCATCCAAGCAGAGAATCCCTCGACGCTACTTCGTACCCCGGTGTACGTTTTTCATGGTCAAATATGCGCGGCCTGTCAGCTAGACTCTATTCTTCTTCTTGTTTGCTCTCTTTCCTTGATGCGTGCTGCAATACCCCTACCGGCAAGGTACATCACCATTGCAAGGGGCGTGTTGTATTTCGTATCAGCGTAAACCCGCTTGTCTGCTCCGTGGGATCTTCTGGTAGCTCTGGGATTCTGATATTCTTTAGCAGAGTGAATAACCTTCTTCTGCTTTCATGCTCATTGCTAGGCCCACGGTCTATTACAACCGGTAGTGAGGCTGGAGTTACTGCCGCATGTGTACCTTGCCACCTTTGATTCTCTTGTGGTCGTCAAAGCCCACCTCTTGCCCCCTCTCTTGGCAGCAACTGTACTGTTCTGCTGTCTATGGACAGGTCGTCGTCTGTGTTTACCAACCCTGTTGTCCTGTAGGCATGTGAGATTAGGAAATCCATAATGCGTTTCCATACTCCTCCTCCTCCTTCTTCATTCCATTTCTCGTGGCGCTCCCGGACTGTTTTGTGGGAACCATATCTGGATGGCATATATGTCTATTAAGCTACTGTGCAGGGTGCTAATACAAGCTGCCAAAAGAGTTGTTACGCTGTGCAGAATGCAGACAAAAGATGATGACCAGACCTTGGCGCTGAGCCAAGATCGTTAATCTCATGATTCTAACTTTTTTGGCGTGCACCAAACTAATAAGCAAGCACACATCACGGTAGCAAACATTGGGACTATCAACTACCTTTAAGCCTGCGTTAATTTCTGATATAACTTGGCCTTGCATCTTGAGTTCCTCGGACGCAGTCTCAACCTGTACCTACAGCACGGACAGCGGCTTGCTGGCCAATCGATGAAAATTTCGCATTTTTGACACCGCTTCTGGCCGGTGGCATATCTGCCGGCTTTGACGGTACTCACCTTGTGGCGAATGCAAATACCCCTACACGCCATAGTTCCGATTGACTGGCCGCTTATCGAGTTATTTATTTTCGTTCATATGCGACTGAAGATTAGCGTTACAAAACAAAAAATAAGCTATATTTCTTATTAAATTATATGACCGCCACTTTTGGGAAATGAATCACGAGTGTAGATGAAAGCAGCCGTATACAGAGAACATAGCAAAGACCCTAGGAAGGTAGTGAAAATCGAAGATGTTGAAACGCCAAAGCCAAAGGCCAACGAAGTCCTGATAAAAGTCGAGGCGGCGGCGTACAACTACAATGACCTGTGGGGAATATGGGGAGAACCAATCAAGATCCCGATGCCTCACATCTCCGGGAGCGACGCTGCTGGAACAGTTGTCGAAGTTGGAGAGAACGTCTCGGGAAACATAAAGATCGGAGACAGAGTAGTGGTACATCCAAACCTTACCTGCAGAGTGTGTTACGAGTGCACGTCGGGAAGAGAGTATGACTGCATTGATAGAAAAGTGTGGGGATTCCAGACCGGCCCTCTCTGGGGGGCGTATTCGCAATACACTCAGATGCCTGAAGTAAACGTAGTGAAGCTTCCTGACAATGTATCCTTCATCGACGCCGCCGCGATGTCGATGGTGGGCATGACTGCTTGGCACATGCTCGTGACGAGGGCCCAGATAAAGCCCGGCCAGACCGTTCTTATAATGGGCGGCGGGAGTGGCATGGGAATAGCAGGAATACAGATCGCCAAGCTATACAATTGCAACGTGATTGCCACTGCTGGAAACAAAGACAAGATGGACAAGTGCTTAGACCTTGGCGCTGACTACGTCGTTAACCATAGAGAAACTGACTGGTACAAAAAAGTCAGAGAAATAACAAACAAGCAAGGTGTGGACATAATTTATGAACACATCGGCAAAACCGTATTTCCGCAAGAATTGGGGCTCCTAAAGATGGGAGGCACGCTTGTGTCAACTGGTGCTACTACAGGCTATGATTCAACAATTGACCTCAGATACTTATTCTTCCGGGGAACCAATTTGCTGGGAGCAACGCAGGGGACAAAAGCAGGCTTGGAGGAAGTGATTCGTTGGATAAGCAAGGGCAAGATAAGGCCTGTGATTGATACGATCTACCCTTTCAGCAGAATGGTTGAGGGTCATATCAAGATGGCGGACTCGCAGCTGTTCGGTAAGATATTAACGACTCCTCAGAGGCTGTAAAGTATTGATGAATTTCAAATTTGGAACCGCAATAAATTGTATCGACGGAAGAACGCACGAGCCTTTGATCGATTACATGAAGCAAAGGTATGGTATCGACGGGGTCGACATGGTGACATTTCCCGGAGCAGACGGTATTTTTTCTAATACAGAGCGTTCTGAAGAAGTTGAGCTCATCCGAAAAGCAGTTTCGATATCGGTAGAGAAACATGGCTCACGTGTGGTAGCAGTAGTTGGACATTATGACTGCGCAGGCAACCCCGGAGACAAGCAACACCACTACTCGCATATACTAAAGGCAGTAGGTAAAGTATATAGTTGGAACTTCCCAGTACAGGTGGTCGGGTTTTATCTAAATGACAAGAGGCAGATCGAAGAAGTAAAGTAAAAAGTGCATTGTATGACGGCAGTCGCGAAAGTGTTCCAATCCTCATATTAACGAGGAGTCCCCCACCTATGTATATCAAACCCGCTTGACGCCATGCAATTTTGCAAAAATCCACTTTACGTAATGGAGTCCCATACCAACAACAAGCACTAACATCGGCGAAGGGATGCTCCTTAACGAAAGCGAGATCTAGTTTTTCGTCTTCTGTTAAATCCTCGCTCATCTGGTCATATACCGAATCAAGATATAATTTCATCGGTTGCTACTCCATACCGGCTACTCACGTTGAAGTTATGATGCTCGGCGGGGGTACTGTTTTCATTGCATTAGCATTCTGGCTGTCATCACTATTAACCCAACGGAGGACTGTTCAACAGTGTCAGCGGGATTAGTGTTGAAACATGTTTTTGAAGATGATGGTGCCTTCTGATGGATAACATTAATCATTTTCTCAAACAGAACGGTATGTTGCGGTAGTGCCCTAACACCAACCATAATGCAGTCAAATTTTTCCTATGAAAGTGTGTCTGAGACAACACTTTCATCAGCTCTCCAAGGTCAACTAGACAGGTTTGCACTTTGTATCCTAGTTCTTCTAGTCTTTTGAGCGCATCTTGTGCTGTCATCTTCACTCTATTGATATCCCATCCTCCAGCTGTAGTGGCCATATTGGAATCAACTAATTTGTGATCAATGTTTGTCAGGAGGACTTTGTCATATTTCCCCATGTTGTTTAAGGAATTTGGTGAAAGTGTTATTTAACCTCGTAGTTTGAGAGCATGCATACGATGGAGAGAGGATTTCAGGATACATGTTTTGCATATAGAGGACCGATACTTTGCTCAATGCAGAGATTGGCAGCATTATAGAGCTGTTCGAACTGCATGACCAAGTGTTTGTGGCAAGGGATTCTGACATTTACAAACTCCACATTACCAGGAAAATGTGCATAAGTTCTTTTTGAGCTGAAAAAATCATAGATTGCGTAAAAGGATGACTGCATCTTGTTCTGTTGGCTTCTCACAGGCGATCTATTTGGACATAATAAACAGGATGTGTAATCCTTAGAATTTTGTTATAGAAGAATGTTATGGGCCCAAGGGGGTTTGAACCCTAAAAATCTTGGGTTCTATTGATAGAGAATGGTAGTGATAATCATCAAACGGCATAATATGGTGCCAATAACCATACAAAACCGACGGTACAATAACACACTCCCCTCTCCCTCTCCCGTAGGTGCTCCAGCCTTTATCTACTTTGCAGGATTTCTTTTAGATCCGTCATTGTATGTCCCATGAATACCTCTCTACGCGCAATGGGCAGTACCGCCAGTGCGGAGTATGCGAAAAGAGGACGCAGCATACGTGCTACAGGTGTGGTACCTGTTATTCTTGCCACCCCGTTATAGAGCGCGCCCGTGGCACACAACTCCCTCTGTTCGTACATGCGTGAACTCATACACTCGGCCCCGTAGTATACGTCCCCTTCCTGCTTACGTTGAACCTCGCGGCCCGGGGGTCGTCTGGCAGGGAGATGATGTTTGCAAGCTCGATGTCTGACAGTACGCAAAAGTGGTCGGCAAAGAACAGTGGCTTCTTCTTCACCTCCATCCTGTACGTAGAGTCTCTTTCCGTGCCTGCTATAACAAAGCCGTCACCATCAAAAGACAGGACCTTCATCAGCGACCTTGCGGTGTCGACGCCCTCAGCGCCGACAGCAATATTGCAGTGAAAGTGCCTCAGCCTTTGCTTTTCCTTTGCCAGGTCGGCCCTGGACTGGCGG
>DATLXY010000074.1:0-3341 GCA_035575335.1 Nitrososphaera sp.
AAGGCAGCTCCCCCGAAGCCAAATACAACAAACTTTCTGCAGACGGACACTACCGAAACAGGACAGAGCACTTCCGGCGTCAGCGGCTTTACAGATAACCCTGATGGAGCCGACTATACGGGTTCAAGTCTTATCGAGACCACGCTTCCAATAGAAAGCTACGATATTGCCATTTACGAGCACGCAGGCAACTTGTTGTGGGAGCAGCTAGATCAACCCGGCCTTGGCGGCGGGGGGGGAACACAGAGGGTCGAACTTGAAGACACCAACTATACACATCCCATCACTATCGATATAACCCACATTCGGCCTGGCTGGGACGTAGGTGATGATTGCACTACCACTACAGAAGATATGATGGACTCGGTTTCATTTTCAGCTACCATTGTGCCGGAATTCCCTACAGTGGCGGCAGTTCTGGCTTGTGGGGTAGCCGCAGGCATCATAGTCACTCGGCTGAGGCATTCCTGAGTTATGTAAGATTAGTATGCAACTGATAAATTTCATATGCCAAAGTCTTGAACATATACAATGAATGATATAATCTCGTGGGACAAGGCCATTGGAAGGAAGGTCAAGTCTAGTGATGAAAAGGATCTTGGAAGGATCCAGAGCATAACCCACGACTACATACAGACAAGAGAAGGCACCATCTCTAAGAATTACTATTTTATACCCAAATACTACATGAGCGGATTCGACGGCGACAATCTCTACACCTCGCTCACGAAGAGTGATGTCAATGACCGCTTTGAACGTGATAGCCCGCAGTCTCCTTCAGAGTTCCAGACTTCCGCACACCGCGAACGGATTCGAAGTCGGGAGGAAAACTATCTTCAGTCCTTCCATGGGATACCATGGGTGGCTAAGGAACTTTCAACGGAAATTCCTGTGGACTATTCAGGTACTGACTATGATGTTCCTTGGGATCAGCTCATACAGAGGCCCGTCCGGACTGCTGACAACATAGAAGTAGGATATGTCGAGAGGGTAGGAAGCGAGTTTGTCGTAGTAAGGGAGCGAGTATCAGATGCTTACATCTATTGCGTGCCAAAAGCATACATGCGCGAATACGACGGCGGCCAGCTATGGATAGATGTATCAAGCGGCTTGTTCAGATCAAGGTTTGCTCGGCAGTCTGAACCTGATATAGAAGAGCTCCGGGCTCTTGCAAGGGACGCACCACGATTCAAGAGGGCCGCAGGGCCAGAGCCGGACAGCGCCACGGTAGAAACAAGGTAAATCTGGAAGAGACCGCGACCGAGTCAAAAACAACTGAGGGAGCCTAGTTTCGAAATCCTATATTTTGATCACAGGCGCATAGTTGGTAAGCCACTCTCTGTGCTTTTCGTAATGCGGGTCTGCATCCTTTACTAGCTGCCAGAATCTAGCCGAATGATCCAGCTGTATCAAGTGTGTCAGCTCATGGATTATGACGTAGTCAATGACTTCCAGTGGAGCGGCGGCCAACAGCAGATTAAAGTTCAAGTTGCCCTTTCTTGAACAGCTTGCCCACCTCGACCTTTGGCTCTTTACAGACACCTTGTTGTATCTCAGGCCCAGCTTGACAGCTAGGGCCGGAAGGCGCTCAGATATTATCTTGCCCGTCTGTTCTCTGTACCATTCCTGAATCTGTTGATTCTGCTTTCGCATATCAGTCACGTGGAATGTTATTAGCTTCATTGTTTCAGAAACGACTGCCGAAAGATTCCTATCTCTTATTACACGATATCTATATTTGCTGCCAAGGAAATAGATCGTTCCCGGTTCGGGCACACCATAGCGCTCCTTCAGCTTAGCATAGTGACGTGATGTCTTGATTATCCAGTCACGCTTTGAAGAAACAAATCTTTCTAGCTCTTCAGCGCGAAAGTCGATCGGAACAACTGCTTCTATCCCGTTTAGACTCGAGACAAGCCGGATCCTTTTTGACCTCTTGCTTCTGCGAACTCCAATCGTGATCTTGCTATCACCAAGGGTGATTATCGATAGCAACCGCATATTCAGCTTTAGAGGTGTTAAAGAATTTTTTGCAAAAAAAAGATTTTGACCTCTCACATCTTTTCATTATGTAACGGCAAATGCTACGAGCATCCGTCACCTCCAAATCAGATGGTGATTTCTATGCGATAAAACTCAAAGTTCAAAGTATAATCCATAATCTGGCTCTATTTAATAGAGCATTCTATGATAATATTGCAGGCAGATATGTTAATAAAATGAAATATTCTATCTTAGAATATTATGGTATCCGGCAAGTACTTTAACAAGGGCGTCAAGGCACTCGATTCACCGCATATAGGTCATGTAGTAAGGGAAACAGACGACACGATAGTCGTATTTGGAGGTGGTGACGACAGATATGACATTCCAATATCAAAAATCAAGTTTACCGCTGGCAATGTCCTTATTGACATGCCGTTGTATGAAATCGTAAAAAAATACAAGGTGAGCAGAGAAGAGCCCCTTCCTCCTGGAAAATCTGTCAGAGATCCATGGACGAGGCCGGACAACGTGGACCTCGCGTCATACGAACGCCAATATCCAAAGTCGCTCTTTAACAAGGGAGTGAGGACACAAGATGAGGAACATGTCGGCCACGTAGTGAAAGAGACTGGTGACATGATTGTAATCTGGGGACACTATGATTACAGGTTCGACGTTCCCAAGTCCGAGATAATCGCTGTTGGCAGGAATGTAATATTGGGCATGAATTATCAGGACGTGTTCAAGTACAGAGTTGAGAGGGACAAACCTCTGCCAGGTGATTAAGAAAGTATCTATCAATCAGAAGGAAATAGATTCCTCGATTTCTTTCTTTATGTGCGCGATTGTGGCCTTTGCTATCCTTTTTCCAATAATTCTTTGCAGCATCGACTCCAAGATCGCCGGATTGGCAATGATTTCGTCATCCCCGATCTTGTAGCAGAGTTTCATCGTCTTGAAGATAAGACTTGACAACTCGGCTCCAAGGTGCTTCTCCAGTCCACTATGAGCTAGCGCGAGGATCATGTGCGGGTGCCACTTTCTATAGTGGCCTCCGCGATGGATCGTTGAATAATGTGCATCTAGGATGGCAACTAGCTCTGAAAGAGACAGGCTGGCAATCGAATTTTCGCTATAGCAGCAGATTGCTTCAAGCGGGATGTCGAATTTCTTTCCAACCATCTTTTCGTAACTGACAAGCTTGCAGGGGTCAGCCGCTTGCTCAAAGAACTCTTCGGCAGTTCCAATAGCAAGTATTCCCCCGAAATCAGACCGCTTCTTTATCCTTAACATTAGATTGTGCCACATGCTCAAGAGCGGGTAACTGTCGAGATTGGTTTTTTCGATTGAATATA
>DATLXY010000075.1:0-2907 GCA_035575335.1 Nitrososphaera sp.
GTTCTGAATGAGGGTCGTGCCGGTTTCTGTGATGTCGAAAATCGCATCAACGTCTTCGGGCGGCTTGGCCTCTGTCGCGCCAAACGAGAGGAATATCTCTACCTTCTTGTTCTGGCCGAGTCTCAGCCACGGTGTGATTATCATGGGGTCGGCATTTCCAAATGTCTTCTTGTACGCGGCGTTTGACTTGAGATGCCTCGAAGTGGTGGTGAGGTATTCGGACGAAATTCTTAGCGTTCTCCCTTTCGCGGCAAAGTCAGTGATCATCTCGTCTAGACTCTTGTAAGGAAAGCTCGACGGAACCGCTATCACTTGCCTGACGCGCCCCACCTCCAGGTCGAGCAATACCTCGACGTCGGCATCTGCCTCCAGAATCCAGTCCCTTCCTGTGATGCCCACATCATAGAAACCCTCCTGAACATACGTCGGGATTTCCTGTGGTCTCAATATCTTGACGTCGATTTCCGGGTCGCCAAGTTTCACCCTGTAGGTGCGGCCGCGACCGCTTACCTGCTGCCACGCCTGCTCCAGTAGCTTGAAAGTAACCTCCTCAATGCTGCCCTTTGGGACTGCAAATTTTATAGTAGGCATCGATAACTATGAGCAAGGAGTTCTAGAGGATATATATCTACTTGCTGAATTTTCGATTATGCAGCCTCATGTGGCCAGCCTGGATGCCTTCGGCGGCAAGTGCCCTTATTGCGGCGAGGTTCTGCGCGAGGCCAGCCGCTGCCATTATCATTGCCAGCTCTTTTGCCCTCTTTACTCCCAGAATCTGGAGCGCAAGCTTTGCAGTGGGGTGAGAGTTGACCACGCCCCCTACAATCCCTACCGCAAGCGGCAGCTCGATTTCGCCTGCAAGGTCGCCCTCTCTTGTCCTGCGCCATCTTGTCAGCGAGCGGTAGGTCCCGTCCCGGGCCGCATAGGCGTGGGCGCCGGCTTCGATCGCCCTGAAATCCTGTCCTGTTGCAAGCGCGACAGCATCAATGCCATTCATGATGCCCTTGTTGTGGGTGACTGCTCGGTAAACATCAGAATGAGCAAGAGCGTAGGCGTACAGTATCCTCCTCACTATCTCGCTCCCGCCAAGCTCGACCTTATCAAAGACGGCCCTGCACCTGACCATCCTCTTTGTTGAGTAATTGGAGAGTATTTTCAAGACTACCTCACCACCAGTGATCTCGGCCACCTTTGGCGCTATCGCTTCGCACATCGTGTTTATCGCGTTCGCGCCCATCGCGTCCTTTGTGTCGACAACGAGTTCCACTATCAGCATACTCCCCATCTTGTTCGGACTTGAATCGCGCACCTGGCGGACCTTCAGGTCAATTGCGGTAACGAACCTGCTCTTTGAATTGGCAATTTCGAGCAGCCGTTTTTTGTTTTTCATGACTTTCTGCATCGAGCTCTTCATGCCAACTCCGATCACCTGAACTTGACCTATCATGAGGGAATCATCAGCCTCTGCAGTAAAGCCTCCCTTCACCTTGGCTATCTTGGCGGCCTTGCTGGCCGCCGCAATCACCGACGGTTCTTCTATGGCCATCGGGATCAGGAATTCCCTGCCGTTTATTACAAAATTGGTCGCAATACCCATTGGCACCGACATGATTCCGATGGCATTCTCTACCATCTTATTCGCATCTTCAAACTCAAGTGGCCTGAGCATCGTCTCGATGTCTTCTTCCACTCCTGCAACCTTTCGCAGGTATTCTAGGCGCTGTTCCTTGCTCATTTCGTAGAACTTTTGGTTCATTATTTGATGCCGCGCTACTGTGGGCTAATGATCCTTAAAATCTTGTCATCATTTGCAGCCGGGATCGCCCTGCCGTCCCTGTTACTGGTGGCCACATACAGCGAGCCATCGGGGCCTTCGATCACATCACGGATACGGCCAAAGCCAGTCAGCACATTGTGCCCGCTTCCGTCTTGCTCTATGAGCCGAAGCTGCTGGGCCCTCAGGGCAGCGAGAAGGATATCGTGCTGATAGCCGAGAGTGTCGTGCTGCGGGATGGCTATTCCTGCAGGTGCTATCGCGGGGTTGAAGCAGAGGACCGGCCTTTCAAAGCGCTGGGCGTCGCAGCCCTCTACGGGCCAGCCATAATTGGCCCCGGGCTTGATGATGTTGACTTCGTCGTTCCCCTCTGGCCCGTGCTCGCTTGCATACAGCTCACCAGTGACCGGGTGCCACGCCAGCCCCTGTACATTGCGGTGACCATACGAATACACCGGCGAGCCTTCAAACGGGTTGTCCTCCGGGATAGTGCCGTCGGGGTTCAGCCGCAATATCTTGCCGGCTAGGGAATTCGCCTTCTGGGCAAGGTCGGGCTGACGCGCGTCGCCCGTCGTGATGTAGAGCTTGCCGTCAGGGCCGAACTTGATCCTGCCGCCGTCGTTTCCGCTGGCTGCAGGTATTCCGTCGATTATCACCTTCGATTCGATTATCTTGTTCTCCCTTTCAGTGAGCATCAGCACCTTGTTGAAGACCTGCGATCCGTTAGAATAAGTGTGATAGACATAGAGCAGATGGTTCTCCGTAAAGTTTGGATGGAGTGCAAGACCAAGTAGACCTGCCTCGCCATTCTGTGCGACGTTGATAAATGCTGCAGGCTCCTCCAGGAGGGTTCCATTCTCGATTATCCTTATCCTGCCGGGCCTCTCTGTGAAGAATATGCGCCCGTCTTCTGCGATGTCTATCGCCCAGGGTACCTCGAGATTGTCTGCCAGCACTCTCACTCCCGACCTGCTGCTGTTGCCTCCAAAGCTAGGCTCTGGTATCGGAAGCGTGGTCTGGGATGGAGAATACATGACAGTCACAATCGCGGCCGCCACCACTATCGCTGCAGCCGCAATAACAAGCCGGCGCTCATTATCCATCGGTACATGTTGTCTGATCCGCAAGGCGCA
>DATLXY010000076.1:0-4177 GCA_035575335.1 Nitrososphaera sp.
GATGCCACCTGCGCAAAGCTGCGCCAATACGCTGCCTACAAGGTATAAGGACGTGGTGGACGAGTAATTGTCGTCAACCCACGTGGTTCATCGCAGAAATGCTCAAGGTGCGGGGTGGAAAAAGCAAAAAAAGGAAGAAAAACTTGACCTGTCTGTACGCACGTTTGTATGTCATAGCTGTGGCCTTGTACTCGATAGAGACACGAACGCAGCAAAGAACATTCTGAAATCTGGTCTGGAACAGACCCTTGCAGAGACAGAACCTCTACTTATCCGACAACGGATAAGCAAGTTTCAGTCGAGGAAGCAGGAAGAAACCCACGCCTTAAGACGTGTGTAGTTCACATTTAAATCAGGCCAGTAGTAAACACACGCGTAGCAACAATGAAGGTGGCGCTCTCAGGCGTTGACTCCCGTGATGGGGCACTGCTCTCGAAGGTAAAAAAGACGCTTGATTCCCTGAACGTCAAGACTGAAATCATTAGGGAAAACAACTATCATACCGCAAGGGAGGTCGACCTTGTCATGGTAGCCGGGGGTGACAGGGGCATACTCGACTACTTCCACAAGGTGGAAACAGATTCGGCTCCTGTGCTTGGAATCTACGAAACAGATTCAACGGGCTTTCTTGCGCAGCTTGATGCCAGGGATCTCGAGTCAGCTATCGCAAGGCTCAAGCGAGGCGACTATTCTGTCGACCATGTGTTCCGCCTTGCTGTCAAAGTGGACGGCAAAAAGGTAGATCCCGTATTGAACGATGTCGCAGTGTTCCCAAACAAGAGCGCTACTCTGATGGAACATGTTCTGCGGATAGATGGAACCGATATTTGGCACGACAATAGCGACGGGGTAATAATCTCGACACCAACCGGATCAACAGCATACTCTATGTCGGCCGGTGGTCCAATGGTTATGCAAAAGGCACCGGTCTTTGTTGTTGTTTCAGTGAACTCACTTGACAACACTCGCAGGCCACTTGTAGTACCAAATGATAGCCGGCTTGAGATCAGAGACATTACAAGTCGGTATCATTGCGAGGTGGTTCTAGACGGAGGACGCAGGGTTCGGATAAAAAACATGCTTGAGTGTTGGCGACATGAGTTTGCTGCGCGCCTAGTCAGGCTCACCGGAGACCCCTCATCTGCCGCATCGCTTATGGCAAAGAAAGTGAAACTGGCAGAGGACATGCTTAGGATGCCCCCAAGTGCCAAGCTCATTTTGAAAACGCTTGAATATGAAGGTGCGCTTAGCCAAAAAGATCTGGCGACAAGGACGATGCTGCCAGAACGCACAATTAGACTATCTTTGAGCCATCTTATCAGCCAAGGATACGTTAAGAAAAAGACGTCTCTTAGAGACGCAAGACAGAGGATCTACGAACTCAAGATTTAGTCGCCGCTTTTACAAAGGCATAAAATGCCTGCTCCGGCTTGCCCGGCCTGCTACTGAATTCAGCATGGTATTGGACGGCAAAGTAGAATCTGTGGTCTGGTATCTCTAGTATCTCCATACGCCTACCCCCATCGGAATGTGCTGACAGAACAAGGCCATTCTTGGTTACAATGTCCAGATATTTCTGGTTGAATTCATAGCGGTGTCTGTGTCTTCTCCTTATTTCTGACGAGCCGTAAATTCTTGCCGCAAGAGTCCCAGGTGTTATTGAAATGTCGTGTGCTCCAAGCCGCATTGTTCCACCCATGTCTTGTATGTTCTTCTGCTCTGGCATGAAATCAACCAATGGGTTCTTGGTGTTCGGATCAAGTTCTGTAGAATTTGCATCTGTCAGCTTGCAGACATGTCTTGCAAATGCGACGAGTGCAAGCTGAAATCCAAAACATATTCCAAGGTACGGGATATCATTCTCTCTAGCAAAGTTTGCCGCGCTGATGATGCCTTCGCTACCACGCTTTCCAAATCCTCCGGGAGCCAATATGCCATCAAAGTTCTTAAGAATGGAAAGGGGCGATTTGCCGCCATTCTCGAATTTTTCAGAGTCGATCCACTGGACTTCAACCTTCTTGCCAATAGTAGCACCAGCATGTGATAATGCATGGTAGACACTGACATAACTGTCCGGCAAAGTCACGTACTTGCCAACAACAGCTATCCTGACGGAGCCGTCGTACTTTGAAAAAGACTCAGCAATGGCCTTCCAATTGCTCCACTGAGGAATCGACTTATTAAGGGCAAGCCGCTCAGATATTGCCTTTAACATACCTTGGCTTTCGAGGACTTCCGGAACCTTATAGATAGAAGGAGCGTCGTGACATGAAATCACGCACTGCTGTTCGACACTTGCAAACAGCGAAATTTTCCGCCTTGCGTCGTCGTTCAATGGCATCTTGCACCTAACCGCAAGTATATCGGGCTGGATGCCTATTCTGCGGAGTTCCTGTACGCTGTGCTGGGTAGGCTTGGTCTTTTGCTCACCCACAACATCGAGCACCGGTGCTAGCGTTACATGGATAAACAGTGTGTTTGATTGCCCAAGTTCCAACTCCATCTGCCTGAACGCTTCAAGGAATGGTAAGCTCTCAATGTCTCCCACTGTGCCCCCACACTCCACTACCAGGACATCAAGTTTTTCATCATTCGCAATCTTGTGGAGCATGTTCTTTATGGCATCGGTAACATGTGGAATTATCTGCACACATTGGCCCAAATACTTACCCTCACGTTCCGCACGAATAACATCCATGTACACTCTACCTGTTGTGATGTTATGGTCCTTAGTCATAGCGGTGTCTATGAAGCGCTCGTAGTTGCCAATGTCCATATCGCACTCGCCGCCGTCGTCGGTGACAAAGACTTCGCCGTGCGCAACAGGGTTCATCGTCCCTGCGTCATAATTGACGTACGGGTCTATTTTGACGCAAGAGACCTTATAACCTGCAAGCTGGAGAAGCTTTGCAGTTGACGCAGTAGTAACACCTTTTCCGAGGCCGGACATAACTCCGCCTGTAACGAAAATAAACTTGCTCCGATTTGGAGAACTGGACTGCACATTACGCTTTGGAAAAGCACCTTTTTATTACTTTTCGGCCAGCAGGGGTATCATAATATGAAGTTTACGAGGAAAACCGTGTGAATGGGCAAATTATTGCGAGGGAATGCGGGTTCCGAACATTTCATATGCACACAAGTACGTGGGAAGGGGCAATCTGATAAGACGTAAGGCAGCCGACGTACACCTCAAGTGCGCAGCAGCCATATAAAACAAAGGAACGTAATACCATCTGTTCAGTAACTTCTACCAAGAAGTCATCTATCTTGTGTTCGTGAAATGCCCTACACGTTATAGTTCTATGCCTCCTCGGCGGATCCCCGGACTGCGTCTTGACAGTCATATCTATAGAGCTGCAAGAGGAATGTTAGCGGTTCGTAGGATGATAAGTTGTAATGTGTATTGAAAATGCAGATAAGGTACTACTGTTCAGTATAGCCGACTTCGTTAAAGAAGTCTACCAACCGGCTGAGTAGCTTGTTCTCTCGATTCAAACCGTACATCACGTTCGCGTACTTGCTTTTTGTAACCCATCCTATCTTTACCAGATCTTCCAGGTTGTTCTTGATATCCTCGCGTTTTAGGTGCGTTTTCTTGTGGAGCACATAGACCGTTACCAGCTTGTTCTCTTCCGCAAGTGCCTTGATTATCTTGATCTTTCCTATGCTACCCAGACCTGTCTCGATGATCTCTTTGGTTGATTCCGTCATTATCTTAGTTCTCTCCTTTGATCCTGTTCATGAGGACGGGCTCTAGTTCTGACAGTGACGCACCATGCAACCCAATCTCTTTTAGCGACTTGATGTCTATGAGCTTCCTCGCCTTCAGATCGTCAAGATAGTCTTCCACGTCCATTTTCTTCATGCCAATCTGCTCGGTCAGCTCAGATGCGTACAGCCGCACATCTTTGAGTTCGACATATGGCTTCTTCTTGGCTTTTAGCGCCCTGACAAGCGCCATCATGCTGACAAGGTGGTTCTTTGACAACTGTTCAATATCTTCAGTGGTTATTGACGGATGTACCTGTCCGTGCACCTTCCGCACATGATCAAGCGTGACCCTGACGGCACCTTGTGACTCTGCAAGGTTGCCAGCGTACAGCAAAAGATCAAGAGCATACCTTACGTCGCCGTTCACTTCCGGCGATATGGTAATGCTCGAAACCTTGTCAAT
>DATLXY010000077.1:0-3225 GCA_035575335.1 Nitrososphaera sp.
CATCGCCCTTCCTCTACTTTCAATCTCCGCTGCTTGGAGATTCACGTTTTAACTAGCTGGTGGCTTTATTATTATGGCTGCGGGTAGTGCTACTTTCAATCTCCGCTGCTTGGAGATTCACGTTTTAACAGTTTATTAACGCCCGCGCTTGCTGCAAGTGCAGTATGACTTTCAATCTCCGCTGCTTGGAGATTCACGTTTTAACAGGGCGTTTTTTCGGTCTTTCTGGTCAAGGAAAGCACGAACTAAAGCCCCTGTCATGGGTAGGAACCGATTGTCTCTGATCTGTAAGCGTCCTTATAAAGATAATCGAAAGAATGCTTTGTTGCATAAATCTGAAATAAGCAAATTATGTCAGAATACGTACATGTACTAGCCGTGACTCAATTTGGCACCGTTATTGCTGCCCAAGACATTTAGAAACGACGATTTCTCTGAGTCATGCAACAGTACTCGCTATTGTACTAGAAGGAGTTATCAGCCCCTTCTTCTGCTTTTCTTGTGTCGAGACTACTACTACTACTGCTACTACTACTATCTTTTCGTCTTTGTTGTGGCAGCATGATATACACGCATGCAGACCCACACATTGTGCACGGGACATTGTTGCCGGGGTGCTGACCGACTCTAGTATGGATTCGCTGTGCTTCCTCAGGGTTGATTGAAAGTGCTATCTGCTTCTCCCAGTTTAGTGTGCGCCTTGCCTCTGTCATTGCCGCATCCCACTTGATTGCCTTTTCCCTAATCTTTACCAGATCGCCTGCGTGTGCTGCTATCCTGTAGGCTATCAAGCCTTCCTTGACCTCTTCTGCGCTTGGCAGTGCAAGATGCTCTGCGGGTGTTAGATAGCAGAGTAAATCCACACCTTCCGCAGCAGATATGGCAGCTCCTATGGCGCTGGCAATATGATCATAGCCTGCGGCAATATCTGTAACTAATGGACCTAGCACATAATAGGGGATCTCACCAATCAACGATTTGGCAAGTCTCACGTTAGCTGCAACTTCATTCAGAGGTACGTGTCCAGGTCCCTCTATCATTACCTGAACATCTTTTTCATGAGCTCTCTTCGCCAACCGAGCTACGTTTATCATTTCCGCAACCTGTAGTTCATCGTGTGAATCCAGTATCGAACCGGGCCGCAGCGCATCACCCAAACTGAAAGTAACGTCATATTTTCGGGCAATTTCACACATGTAGTCAAAGTGCTCATAGTAAGGGTTTTCCTTATCATATTTGAGCATCCATGCCGCAGTGATGGTCCCGCCCTTTGATACGATGCCTCCATGTCTTTTAACTTCTAGCACACGTTTGGCAAGTTCCTTAGTTATACCGGAGTGGATTGTAGTATAATCAACGCCATCCTTTGCATGCTTTTCAAATGCGTTTAGAAAATCATCTTCCGTGATATCAAGTGGGTTCTTTTTCTTGGCAACCCCTGTCGCATAAGCCTGGTACACTGGAACAGTGCCAAAAGTGATAGGCGCAGCTTCAAGCAAGCTTTCCCTTATTAGGTCAAGGTCTCCGCCATCTGACAGGTCCATGATTGTATCTGCCCCATACTTGACAGCTACTTTGGCTTTAGAGATCTCCTCCTCTAGATTCTGGTACAGCGTTGATGTCCCGATGTTAACATTAACCTTGGTTCTCAGACCCTTGCCAATTCCTACTACTTTACTTATCTTTTGCTTTCTGGCATTATTCTTTGGAATAATTATTGAGCCTCTGGCAACACTTCTGACAATATAATCCAAATTGATATCTTCATCCTTTGCAACCTGCTTCATCTCCTCGGTGGCAATTCCACGTCTTGCATTGCTCATTTGTGTGGTGCTCAATTTTATCTCAAGCAGATGATGTCGTGATATAGTATAAAGGATTTTCAATTGCAGGCTCTGTCTAAACCAACGCTTCTTTACCGGTTTCTGAGACCTGAGGAGGTCTGTCTTACTGAAATTTCAAAATGCACCCCCTCTATTCTCCAGTTCGATTGACAGCAGATTATTAAAATCAAACTCGGCAGTACTGTCAAGATAGGTAGATTTTGGCAGAATCTGCCTGCTATATAAGCCGTCACCATTATGATGATTGATGTCATATAAGCACGTCATCATTATAATGGTGACGTTTTAATACCATCATTACTAGCGACCCTGTAGGTGCTCGCAGCGTTCAGAGGTCAATTCATTCCTCTTTTTTTCGCAAGTTGTTAGAGATGTCTTTCAAGGCGTTGGCTATTTCGTCAAGCCTACCCAGTTTCCTTCCCTGTCAGCTCGATGATACACTACGATCACTTTACTGTCTGGAGCGTCGAGGACCCGTCCGTGTTCTTCCACGAGCTTGCGCACAAGGCGTACGGTAAAATAGAAGAGCTGGAGCCTGGGCAGGATAAAGAGCAGGAGACGGTAGCAGAGCTGGCCGCATGCACACTGTCCGAAATGTACGGGTACGACGTGAAAGGTAACTCGTATGAGTACATCGCCCACTATGTGCATCAGCTCTTTTGAAGAGTTCGACCCAGAAGAGCACCGCTAAACGCGCTGCAGCCGTTCTTGCCAAGTCAATCGAACAAGTGCCTACTGGAAAGAATGCCGCGGCCGGGGACGATGAATTCCATTCATGTTGATATCAGTAGTAGATGATATCAAGGGAAAGTCTGACCCGGCCCCTGCTACTGACCTACAACCCCCTTTTCTATTTTTTCCTTTAAAAAGGCTCTGGCAGCCTTGCCTCTAGTGGGCCGCTAGAAACTCACCATTTTTTTAAAAAATGAGGATGTGGCTCCGGCCTGCAAAAGGTGAAAAACAAAATGTCAACCGCAACAACAACCATAACAACAACAACATGCGTAGTTGAAGGCAACAAAGAAGCGACTTTAGGCCAGTATGGCCTGACACAGGTACCACAGGAGAACGGAATCAAGAGGTGCGGCTAGTGACACGGTGGTACGCTGGACCGACATTTCTGCTGATGGTGGCGGCAGCAGAAATGTCGCCCTCAACAGTGACGGCTCGCGCCACCAGTGCCTTTCTAACGGCACTGCAAAGAGGAGTGATCCGGTCGAGCATGGCAAGCCAGCATAGCAAAAAGTTAGCGAGTTCTTGGATGCTGCAAACAAGCATAGGATATATAGAGAGAGGGAAGTGCCGCTGGCCTCGTGGCGAAAAGTCTCTGTCCGGCACCCGCTGCGGCAGGTGGGCCTATCGCTAGCCGGCAGTTACCCTG
>DATLXY010000078.1:0-5071 GCA_035575335.1 Nitrososphaera sp.
ACATAGACCGTGTCGTTATTATTGGCCGAAGCTGCGATGGAAGTCATTACAATCCCATCGAGCGGATCTTCATCGGTTAGTTCAAAGTCAACGCCGTTTTCACTTCTCGCGACGAAGCTGAACGACTCTTGGGAGCTGTCGCCTGTAGGATAATGCAGTGACGTCAGGTACAGGCTGTTCTCGGTGCTGGTCATCGATAGTGCGTCAACGTCTTCTACCATCTGGGCTGCCTCAAAGTCTACCCCATTTGAGGTTCTTGCGATCACCAGATTCCCTGTAAACTCTTCTTCTGCACCTCTGATCCAGGAAACGTAGACGTTACCTCTGAACACGACAACACTCGGGCCTGCCCCTTCGCCCAAGCGGTCTCCAAGGACAGTCTTGTTGCCAAAGGTATCTCCACCATCGTCACTCATGACAAATGCAGCAGTCGAATCCTCTCCTGAATCATAGTCCGCCCAGACAACGTACACGTTGTTGCCCCAGACTGCGATGTCCGGATCCTGCAAAAAGCCTCCTGGCTCATCTGGCCTAGCTATCGTAACTGGCTCGCTGAATGTTTGACCCGTGTCGTTACTCTTTGCAAAGAGGATTTCAGTCTGGTTTGACGCGTCGTCAACCCATACCAGGTAAACGTTGGCTCCCTGCGCCGCTACAGCGGCATTGAAGGATCTGCCGGGATTTGCACTGACGTTCAGAGGAACGGCTGCTGTCGTGGTCTTGGTCGTATCGTGGAACAAGGTCGTATTGCCGGTTACTCCCGTCGCCACGTGTGTGAGCGAGAACGTGTAGTTGCCAGTACTGTTGAACATCGCATCCACTTCGTCAGAGGTGATAATGAGCATAAATACAGGCCTCGTTCCAAAGCTCAAACGATATTTCTTTAGCTCGTCTCCACTTGGCGAGATGACCGATATCGTGACATTTTCACCTGCAATCCCGTTCTCTAACATGCCGTTGAGACGCACGTTGCCCCTATCATCCTCCACCGCTGCAAGTCTGGAAAATTGTGGCGCCGCAAACCTGATGAAGTGTGTGATCTCGGTCTTGGTCGTGCCATCACCGTAGTCGTAAGTGGCGACTATCCTGTAATCTCCCTCGCCCGCTTCCCTTAACGCAAAAAAGCCCGTTTGCTCAGGGTAGGAAAAGCTGTCATGCAGTGTGCCGTCTGGCCTGTAGACTGTGATTGCGATTTCTCCAGTATCGCTGACATTGTTCTCGACACGGGCGACGATTTGCACCCAGCCGTAGACTAATGTTGTGTTCTGCGTCTCCAGAGTCAGTCTTGGTGACGCCGCAGTCACTGTCGCGTTGTCCGCTCGTGGAGCACCCGCCTCCCCGTCTTCTTCCTCATCCCCTACTACTACTGCTTGCTTATTGTCACCTGGCGGCGGAGTAATTGGCACTTGCTTTGGCTCTTCCGGGGTCACCAGCCTGTAGCTGGCAGTCACATTCGAGCCAGCGGGCACCAGCCGGGGGCGGTCCTTGCTGCCGTCCTCCCACTGCCTGAACATAATATCGTTCTTGGATCCGTTACAGTCAGTGCAATCGGCAGGGAACACAAAGTAGAGCCCGTCCTCGAGCCCTTCAACGGTGAATCCTTGCTCGTCCGCATATCCAGTATCAATCATGGTGCCGTCGATGCCGTAAACTGCGGTGAACATGCCAATATTATCGTCGATGAATCTGGCACTCCAACCTTCAGATGGGATTCTGTTTGCACTGATCGTTATGCTGCGACCTGCGCCTGCTCCCTGCTCCTGGTCTCGTTCGCCTTCTACCTGTCCTGCCTGGACTTGCAGCTGCTGGTTGGTGCTACTCCTGGTGGTACTATTGATGATTGTCTTGTAGTTCTCCAGGTTTATCGTGACTGGCTGGTATATTATCGAATTATTGTGATAGACAGGCTTGTTGATCACGATCATTGATGTATTGTTTGCAATGACCGTGTTGCTGGCGATCACTGTTTTATCGGCATTGTCTGGTTGCTGTCCCTGTTGCTGTTGTTCTTCTTCTCCTTCTTCCGTTTCAGCTATTGTAGTGGCCGTGCTTTCATTTGCGGGTTCGCCGTTCCGGTCTATTGTGGTAAATATCGGAGCAGGACTGAATGCCTCCTGCCCAGACATGTTTGTATAAGTTACTATACCCCCAATTAACGCAACAATCACACTAATGGCAACTGCTGCCCCTTTTTTCCTACTCAATGCAAGCCTGACACGATGGCTGACTATTTACGAAGTATCGAGCCACACTCAATAAAACATGTACTGGCTCCGAATGAGATTTCGCAGGTACCTACTCATGCTGCTATTACATCACGTCAACGTCGTGAGGCTGGCTCTCGATATAACCTGCGGAGGTCATCTTGATGAACTCGGCGTTCTTTTGCATTTCGGCAATCGTCCTTGCGCCGCAGTATGAGAGGCCCGATCTGATGCCGCCCACCAGCTGGCGCACGATCTCGACCACGCTCCCCTTGTATGGGACCATCGCCTCAACGCCTTCGGGGACATAGTCATTCAGGTCATCAGAATCGACTACTTCGGGGCCCTCTTCACGGTACTTGCGCCCAAGTGACGCATAGAACGATGCCATGCCGCGATACATCTTGTATTTCTTGCCGTTCTTTACCAGCGTCTTTCCCGGACTCTCGTCTGTTCCTCCAAAGAGGCTCCCGACCATCACGGAAGATGCGCCTGCTGCAAGCGCCTTTGTAATGTCGCCGGAATTCCTGATGCCTCCGTCGGAAATTACCGGAATGTCATAATCACGAGCGACCTTGACGCTGTCCATGACCGCAGTCAATTGCGGCACGCCAGAGCCTGTCACGACTCTAGTGATACATATCGAGCCAGACCCTACCCCGACCTTGACCGCATCGACGCCGGCCTTGATGAGGTCGCGGGCACCTTCGCCTGTTGCAATGTTCCCTGCTATCAGTTCGCAGTTTGGAAAAGCCTTTTTGATCATCCGGACAGTGTTTATCGCATTTTCGCTGTGGCCGTGCGCGATGTCGACCACCAGCACATCTGCTCCTGCTTCCAGCAGCGCTTCTGCGCGCTCTAGGTAGTCTCCCTTTACTCCTACCGCGGCTCCGACCAGCAGCCTGCCCTTCTTATCTTTTGACGCGTGAGGATACTGGTCCATTTTCAAAATGTCCTTGCTGGTGATGAGGCCCAATATCCTCCCCTTGTCATCCACTATCGGCAGCTTTTCAATGCGGTGCTTGTGCAGGATCTCTTTTGCCTGGTCTATGGCGGTGCCGGCCTTGGCAGTAATGACCTCTTTTGTCATTATCTCTGACACTCTGCGTTTGCTGTCCTTTTCGAAAGTAATGTCTCGCCTAGTGATTATCCCAACAAGCTTGCCCTCCTCCTCAACTAGCAGTCCCGAAACGCCATACTGGAGCATCGCCTTCTTTACGTCGGCGACAGTGATGTCGGGTTTGACAGTGTACGGCTGCTCGATCATTACAGATTCAGATCTCTTGACCTTCAGGATCTCGTCTACCTGATCCTCGATCTTCATAAAGCGATGTATAATTCCGATCCCGCCTTCCCTTGCAAGCGCTACCGCCATTCCTGATTCTGTCACAGTGTCCATATTGGCGCTAATGATCGGTATGTTCAGTGTTATGTTGCGCGAAAGCCTTGTACGGAGGTCTGTCTGTGATCTGGAAACTACGGGTGACCGCTTAGGAACAAGAAGTACGTCATCAAATGTCAGACCTTCTCTGATCTCCAACTATTCCCTTGTTCTCTACTCGGCACGTAGGATTATAAGCGTTTGGTATTGTGACGCACGTTTAGCAGCTGCAACATCGTCAGGGCATGAACCGTTTCCCTCACGCTGTGTGTCCTTATCACTCCGGCTCCATTCATGACGGCCACCATCTCGCACACTATCGAAGGCACGAGCCGCTCGTCGCCCTTTATTCCGAACAGGTGGCCTATGAACGACTTTCGGGATACGGAGACGCAAACAGGTCCCAACGAACTGATCTTTTTCAGATTATTCAGCACTTCAATATCGCGTATGTACCACGGAACGTCTGTCATCCTAGTAAAGAAAGGATGCTTCCCTTCCTTTCTGAAGAACCCTATCGATGGGTCGACTATTACTTTCTTGATGCCGGCACCTCTTGCGATGGCAAGGCTTTCCTTCAATGCCTTTATCGTGCCTGCAAGCCTGCCTGTAGCAGGAGCCTTGCTGTAGGCGCCGATTATCACGGGGACACCAGCCCCTGCCGCCACGTCGGCCATCCTTCTGTCATGTTTTAGCCCGGTGACATCATTTATCGCATCGGCTCCGGCGGCTATAGCTTCTTTGGCGACGGCTGCTCTAGGAGTGTCTGCAGTGACCGGCAGATCGCATGCCCTTTTCACAGCCTTGACAGCCATCTTCATCCTCCTGACCTCTTCTTCAACCGGGATCACTGTCTCAAGATAAGGTGCGGTGGACATTGCACCGATGTCGATAATGTGCGCGCCATCGAGCTGCAACTGTCTTGCAGCGGCCGCGATTTCTCGGTCGCTTGTTCGGACAGATGCCTTGTAGAATGATTCGGGGCTTGCGTTGATTATGCCAAGCACCTTTGGCACAAGCTTGGTTCTTCCCCCCTCCCCGATCTTCACATCCCCGATCTTTAACAACGATGATCAAGCCTTCTCTGGCTTATCCGATAATATTAAACTAGGCCGATAAGTCGTCTTGTTGCAAGACCGACAAAAAATAAGGCGAGGACAAGATGGCGTAAAATTCTTCACCCGCGATTCAGAATACTTTGTCGAGCATCGCGGCCACAACGGTGGTCAACATTGGGTTGTTGCCTAATTCTATATCGCATACTGTCCAACCTTGAATCCCAGTTTGTTTGCGCATTGTAGTCGGTTTAGCACTTCCAGATTCCAGCCAATGGCCTTGATTATTACACGCCTCTTATGGTTGTTCTTTAACCGGAACCTGCAGTAGAGCTGATGATGCTCTGTTTCTTCGGCACCAAATATCCCCTCTATCAGCCCCCTATAGCGGTACACTGGCACATTGAGCAACCCGGAAGCCTTTCTACGGT
>DATLXY010000079.1:0-2327 GCA_035575335.1 Nitrososphaera sp.
GGGATCGACCCAAACTGGTTGCTAAAGCTTGACAAGGGTCTGCCAAAGGAGGATCTGACCATAGTCATTCTTGTAAAGCCTGAGATATCAACAAAGAGGGCAGAAAACCTAGACCTGTTCGAGTCAAACAAGGAGCTCGCATCAGAGGCGTACAAGAACTATCTGAGGTATGCAAAGAGGTTCAGATGGAAGGTAATAGATGGTTCAAAAAGCAAAGAGCATGTTCATAAGGAAATAATGAGGATAGTAAGAAGTGAGCTCAAAGTTTAAGTCTTTTCCTAAATAGTGTTAAGGCAATGGAGTTTGCAGGGGAGATAACCGACCCGGTACACCGTTACATCCGATTCTCGCAGGTTGAGAAAGACATTATCGATACTCCAGCATTCCAGCGCCTACGCAGGATACGCCAGCTCGCCGGTGCGCACCTAGTCTATCCCAGTGCCCAGCACTCTCGCTTTGAGCACTCGCTAGGGGCGATGCACATAGCTGGGCTAGCCGGAGAAGCGTTACTAGCAAAGGGTTACATCGACCGCGCGGACGTGGTGCAAGACCTCAGGCTCGCCGCTCTGCTCCACGACGTAGGTCATGGACCGTTTTCGCACCTCTTTGAAGAGGTGCTCGAATATGGCTGCAACACCAGCCATGAAGAAATGGGAAGGAAGATAATCATGGAAACAGAGATTGCCGACATTTTGAATTCATATGGTCACAGCGCAGAGGTTGTCTGCAGGTTATCGTTTGGACAATCAAAGGTGAATTTCATGAACGAGATCATTTCCGGTGCCCTGTCTGCAGACATCATGGACTACTTGCCCCGCGACGGACTTTTCACCGGGGCCGAATACGCCAAGGTGGACTATCACAGGCTTGTGAGTTCGCTTGAGGTTTACAAGAATAGGCTAGCAATAAACAGGTCAGCCTTCAACTCGCTCGAGTCAATGTTGATCTCTAGGTATGAAATGTTCAAGGCGGTATACTTCCACAAGACCGTGCGCGCTGCCGAAGTTATGCTTATCCAATCAATGACCGCGGCAAGTGAAGCATTGGGATTAAATGACATTCCACTATCAAGCTATCTTTCGCTCACCGACGAGGCGACGCTTGAACGTCTCTGTTCCCTTGACAGCAAGTATACATTTTCAGCAAAATTGGCTCGAGACTACCGCGACAGACGACTGCTAAAGAGCGTGTATGAAAAATTTCTACACAAGCGGGACCGGCAAAAGATGGACAGGAAGACACTTCAAGCTATGGCGTCACGTGTAGCTGATGCTGCAGGAATTGACGGGAACCAGGTGTTTGTGGACGCCTCGCGTGCTCCTTCTATGCCCTTGACTCCGAGCAAAGACGAGATGTATTCTATTCTTGTAGTTGATAAGGATCGCGCCTATGACCTACCAGTGTCGGAGATTCCGCTTGTGGAATCGATATCAGGATTCTTTGACATGCTCAGGATCTACACAACTGCGGAGAATCGTGAGAGAGTTGAACGATCCGTTAAAAAAGTGCTTGGGGAGCAGGAGACATTGTACACGGGAGAGAGGAAGCTTGACCAGTAGAAGGGATCGTGTAGTAATCAAACTTTCAGGCAGAGTCTTTGGGGACGATGCTGTTCCTGAGTTGAAGGGATACGCCCGCATGCTGCTTGACGTTGTGAGCGGACAACAAGTGCAACCTGTGGTAGTTGCTGGCGGCGGCAAAATGGCGCGCCACTACATCGGTATTGCAAGGAGTTTTGGATCCGATGAAGCATCCCTTGACATCATGGGCATAGAGGTCTCGAGGCTTAATGCAAGGTTGCTGATAGCGGCACTTGGTGACCACGCCTATCCCTTAGTGCCAGAAGACCTGGAACAAGTGGTTCAAGCTGTCGGGTCAGAAGGTGGCAGCAGGATAGTGGTGACGGGCGGCCTGCACCCCGGACAGAGCACAAATGCAACGGCTGCCCTTATCGCTGAGAAGATAAAGGCAAAAATGTTTCTAAACGCAACTGACGTAGACGGGATCTACGATTCTGATCCCAACGCGAATAAAAATGCCAAGATGTTCAGCGAGATCACTGTGAAAGAATGCATAGAGCTGTTGAGCTCCGAAAATTCGGCTGCTGGTGCCTACGATCTGATGGACATTGTTGCGCTCAAGGTCATAGAGAGGAGCAAGATACCAACGGTCGTTCTCAGGTCAGACACGACGACCATCAAGAATGCAATAGCCGGCAAAGCTAGGGGGACGAGAATCCTAGTATAGTCAATACAGAGTGTGGGTCTTCCCCGCCCCCTCCATTGGTGGAAACGCGACCGGAAAATCCTCGCGATCTCCGGATGATG
>DATLXY010000080.1:0-7430 GCA_035575335.1 Nitrososphaera sp.
CGATCTTTGCGGCCATACAAGCAGAATCCTGGTTAGTGTCGGCAATGGCCATCTTCTTGATTCCTATACCGTACTCGAGCTTTTGCGGGTCAATCCCCCTCGCTTCCGCAAAATCCTTGTAGTCCAGGTATAGTTTAGGTATATAGATAGCCAGATCGTCAATACCTACTACTGGCATCACTGGCATCGTAGATCTATTTGCTCATTTAAAGGTATTTCTAGGGAAATTTGACCTAGTTATACTAATTCATTTGAGCATGTTAGCTGAGATGTTTATCAGAAACCTCAACCATTTCAATTAATGCAGAGAATGATTTTGGCTTCCAAATCTTGTCATCCTATCACATTTCGTACATACTCAGCAAGGCACCGAGATGGCTCTCCTCGCCTCTCTTACTTCGAACATATGAATGATATTTCACGGATTATTATATTGCTGTTAAGATTTTGTAGCATGTTTTATATTCCTATGGCAGCATTATGAAGAGAATAGGATGGGGCAGGAAGAGCGGGACTTTCTTCAAAAGCTTTGCGATTCTGCCCTCAACGTGGACAAGACTGTCAGGTTTGCAGGGGTGATAAACAACGAAGGCAAGCTCCTGATAGGCAGGTACCGGTCTGACATACCGTCTCCGCTCATTAAGGCCAATTCAGAGGACGACCCAAAGGCTACTTCATTTTACAGCGCATACCAGGCTCTTGCAATTAACAAGAGGTTCGAGTCGGATCTCGGCCAGATCCGGTTCCAGATGACTGAATTTGACAAGGTGACCCTTGTGTCTATACCTCTTACCGCTACGCACAACAGATTCCTCTGCATCTCACTCGATGCGCCGACCTACTATGAGAGGGTCATACCGAAACTCTTGGACATTATTGGCTAAATGATCATCACGTTTAAATTGTCGATGTATGAGAGTATTGTCACATCGACCAAACCGATGGGGAACATTTGGTCTGGCGTGGCGCAGGTGAGAAGAAACTGCGCTTCGCCAGACTATTATTATTCTAATCAACAATTCTGATATCCAGCTCGTCATACGCATCCTTTACCGCAAGCAGGAACAGGTCGTCTTCGTATACCAGAAGCCAATCCTTGATGCCTAGCACCGGAATCTTGCGTACGAGTATCTTGCCTGTTTCATTTATTGTAGTCATCACGTAAGCAGAGCGAGGCCGTCTGACCTTTGTGGTTAGTGTCTTGAATAGAGCGGTCGGAAGCTCGATTCCAAAGCTGCCTCCTTGGATGTTTATGTTTACGATATCTCCATACCTGTTTTCCACTTTGGCGGTGACGTAGCTCTGCCCAACGTTGAATTGGTCGATGTGGAGCATCACTTTGTCCAATGTAGATACAGTGTCGGGGATTTCCGCGTACAGCTTTTCAGACAACTTGTCGTGGAACTCTTTTCTCATTAGATGCCCGGCATCTTCTTCTTGTTTCTTCCGAACCTTTGCGCGGCAATTATTGTGCTAATGATGCCTGCTGCGGTAATTAGAGCGCCCGCTGCAGGGAATTCCGGTACGACTACAATTCCCCTCGCGACGCCGTTTCTCGTCATGTCTACGTCTCCGCCGTCAGTCACAATTCCGGTGACCTCTACTTCCATCCTGTATGTCTCGTCGTGTGGGAATGCCAGAGTTTGGGTGCCTTCTCCCCCTTGTGCTACAAGGTCGGACTCGCTGTATACCTGCGTTCCGTTGAGATCAAGTATCCGGAGGTTGTAATTCACATCGCCGTTTATTCTCTCTCCGGAAAACCCGTCAGAGAAGGTAAGCTTCACTGTCGAGTCTGTTTCGGCTCTCAACGGGGTAGGCGTCCACTCGACAAGCACGTTGACATTCCCGGTATCAGTAAGCATTTCTCCGGTTGTCTGTGCAGTATTTCCGGTGGCCGGCGCAAGAGTAAATGTCATTTCAGTAGAGCCGGCTGGAACCCGTTCCGCCATGCTCAAAATGTCGTTCTTATTGATCAGATAGTGGAGAGTAAGATACTCCTGCGAAGTATAAGGATCAATTGCAAGCATCCTGCCGGATACAGGGTTGCCATTGACGGTCGCAGCAAACGACGTAGCATCCCACAGCCCAGCTAATGACTTTGGGATCTGAACCTCTTCGTGGACAAAGATGTTCGTATCTTCGAGTCTTGTCACATTCCAGTCAAAGGGCATAGACCATGAAAGCTCCTGCTTTTCGACGTCAAAATTAAAGTCGCTCACTTCGTCATAATAGGATATAATTGTCGTATTGTAAGGCTGCCCCTGATATTCTATCTGCTGTGTAAATATGTCTCCCACGCTTAGCCACGAATCAAACCTTGGGATCTGATCGGGCGGGAACAGGTTACGGATGTTGTCTATCCCAAGTATATCTATTCTGAGGTGGTATATGCCTCCTTCGAGGAACATCGGACCACGAATGTTTACAGTTCCTCCCGGATCGGCCACCCATGCATTCAGAAATTGTTCCCGTGTACCAAAGAACTGCAATGGACCCTCTGCGGGCTGTATCTTTAGCCGCAGGATACCGTTGTCTGAGTAAAACGTGTCAGTAAAAAGATGTTGGGCATTCTCGCCGATTCCCTTTTCAGCGGTGATGATGAAGGTAGTGGCCCGGATTGTCTGGTTAGTGTTTGCATCATATAGCCTTAACAGCATGTATGCATCGTCCCTGCTCGCGTCAGTAAGTATCGGCGGGTTCACCCTAACAAGAAGCTGAGCCTGTCTGTCGCCGAGCGACGCGCTAAAAGTTTCCATTGTGAGACCATCTGCGAACGCCTCTTGCACAGGAAGTCCAAGAGTGGCGATCGGCAGCGCAAGGACGGAGGTTAAGACAAGAGCTAGGCTTTTGAGGCTGCCTGCTTGCACGCCGATATTTTATCTTAATGTGTATTTAATTCTTGATGTTGGTCTTCCAATGATTTAATTATCACGTACGCAATTAGATCTGGTAGGTGACAAGTAAAAAGGTCATTGCTATAGCATGTATGGCAGTAGCGGCTGCCATCATTGCGACCACGTTTTCTATGCTATATCTTGATGAAAGATCAAGTCCGTCTACTAACAACAGCCGTTCTCCCACCGCTGCAGCACAGATGTCTAACCAGACCGTCAGTAGCGTTAATAGCAGCAGCCAGATTAGAAACATCATTTACAATGTGAAGTTCGAGTGCGGCACGATTCATGGCGATGAGGGACCCCTGAGGCCCGGGCATTATGACACCGACATCGGGATCCTGAACAAGCAGGACTTTCCTGTAAAGATTCAATGGAGTGTCACAGCGAATGACGGGCGAAACACAAACTCGATACTAAGGACGCTGCAGCCACAGGGCGCGATTGGAATAGTGTGCAAAGACCTACGGCAAGTCCTCGGAAACAACCAGAGCTTTGTTGAAGGGTTTGTGATAATTCACGTGCCGGTTGAGCCGGGGCTTCTTGGCTCTCTGTCGGGCGGCACTACAGTCCTCGGCCGCTCTGAGGATATTAACATCCTTGAAGTCCAAGCATTCTACACCGCAAATGCCCTTGACGAGCTTCCACACCCACTGCTGATTGACAAGATCACTTTCGTCATAACAAATGACACGAGCGGCAAGATTCCTGCAGAGATGATAGGAAGAACGCTGGACGTCAACATTCCTTCAGCAATGAATGAGATATCGGATAGCGAGATGAAAGTCAAGAGTGTGCTTGCCGAAAGATATGATCTAACAGAACAGGATCTTGTAGGCCTGCAAGTCAGGATACAAGAAATCGGAGTGGGTGTTGGAACAATGATCGACGATCACGCGATTTCCCTGTCAAAGATCTCGCCTCAGGCAGGGTGAGAGCAACGGCCTTGCAAATAAAACAATATATTCTTCCCTTGACCATTCCTGATGCATGGCTAATTTTACACTACCTCCATTGCCTTATTCATACGATGCATTGGAGCCGCACATCGACGCAAGAACTATGGAAATACACCACACCAAGCACCACCAGGCATATACCGATGGTCTGAACAAAGCACTTGACAGTCTGGGTCCCGAGTGGCAGAAGAAGACCGATGTTGTTGAGATCCTAAAGAATATCGATTCTGTTCCGGAAAGCGCAAAAAGCGCGATCAACTTTCACGGAGGGGGCTACAATAACCACACACTGTTCTGGAACAACATGAAAAGTGGCGGAGGCGGAGAACCAAGCGGCGAGCTGGCAAAAGCCATCAAGAAGGCCTTTGGAAGCTTCGCAGACTTTAAGACCAAGTTTCAGACTGAAAGTGTAGCTATTCAGGGAAGTGGCTGGGGATGGTTAGTAAAGGACGCCTCGGGTGGACTAAAGATCATAACAATGCCTAATCAGACAAGCCCATGGACCAGATGGAACAAGGAAAAGCTAACTCCTCTCTTGGGGCTTGATGTATGGGAGCACGCGTACTATTTGAAGTATCAGAACAAGCGTGCCGACTATGTTACGGCATGGTGGAACGTAGTTAATTGGGACGAAGTAGCTAGAAGGTTCAAAGAGTGACAACACCTCATTTTTCATTTTATGCGCATGATTATGACATCGTAGCGCATAGTCTATTCAAGTTGTAACGGTTTTTTTCAAGCTATGAAGCATTCTTGACATGTTTTCAATAATCATGAGACCGAGTCGGCATTGTGGCTGAAAGCCAAGATTGTGCGAGACTAGCATCGCCGGAGGTCGACAAAGCTAACAAACCCGTAATTTTCCCTAGTTGTTCTGCTGACTGCCATGTTGTAGTTATAGATTCTAGTAGAATATTCCTCCAAGACAGGGATGATGCTGTCCAAAGATTCTTCAAGGTAAAAGCCCGGGCAGTCTCCGGTGAACTGGAACGTTGCGTGGACGACTGGCCTTCCCCTTGCGTCTGATTCAAGCCATGAAGCAAATGGATAAAGCCAGCAAACACCCGGCTTGTCCGGATGTACGCTGCAGGCACCCTTGTCGTCCAAAAACCTGCAACGAAGTGGCGTTCCGTCTTGCTCAGTGCGCTCGTCAATCCTGCGCTTTAGCGAGATCATTGTCAGCGTGGTAATGATGTTATCGAACGTCCCGCGCTCTTCCCATGTAGATACAAGCGTCTCGTTTTTCAAGAATTCGGGTTCGGAAGTGTAGCCCATTTTCTTGGAGATAGTTTTGATGTCATCCTTTGTGAGTGGCAGCCTTCCCTGTCTGTCGCAGCAATTGCTGCAGTCAGGCCACAGACACTTCCATAACACGAAAAGATTCGCCTTTGTAAGTTTAGGGATGTGGAAGATCACACCGCCGACGTTAACGGGCGTGTCGACTACGTCGTCGCGCTTGCCCGTCTGCAGCTCGTACAATTGTGGATCTATTTTCCACTTTTTTGCAAGGAGGTCAAGAGATTCCTTGACCGAGTTGTCGGGCTGCATCGACATCAATTATAAACCCGGGAGTTTAAACCTATTCCACTTTGCTCAGCCCTCAGCACGAGCGACGCGTGGACGAGCAGGCCCAGAGAAGCAAGGGCAAGCACGCTTCGTCCACCGAAAACCGCAGAATGGTATGGGAAAACGTTATCTGGCCGTTAGTGCTGGAGTTAAACAGACCCTATTTCACACAAAGAGAGTATCACACGAAGAGGAACGCATTCTGCAGAGAGAGTGGAGTAGCTCCTTCAAAGGTCGCAGGGGGCTTTGTCTCGCTTTTGATAAAAAACATTATCGCCAAAGACAAGAACGGATATTCGATCCATTATCGGCTGATACCCTACTTGAGGAAAAAAGCACCGCTCGAATACGGTCTCGTGATAAGAGAAGTCAACACAAAACGTTAGAATCAAGTACCGTTAAATTCTTGTTATGATATTTTATGATGGATAATTTCGCAGTCGTTATCCGCATTTGGCTAGCATAACTAGCCAAATAACCTTAATGACACTATCCGTTAGAGTCAAATACGGGATGTGTAATCGGTTTCTTGGTTAGCCCGGTCGTCTAGTGGCCAATCTCCAAGGTAGAGGGCTAGGGATTTCAGGCTCTGGATCTTAAAGTAGGAGAAACCTGGAGACAGCAGTTCGAATCTGCTCCGGGCTACCATTTCTTTATGGAAGAAACATCAAGAACATCATACCGCCTTTTAAGCAGACAGGCCGAAATGACCTCAAGGCTATAGCAGTAGCATGATCGGAAGAGACCTGCCCAAGCGAAGGGCGCGGGATTGAAGTTAACGCTGCTGAAGGACAGGAGCTAGTGGCCATCTCACGTACATGATGTTCATCGATCGAGCCTCAATCGAGCCCTCATGGAGGGAATACGATACGAGAATAGAAGCAGAGAATTACATCACAAAGTACGACAGAACCTGCGAAGACACTACTTACGTGATTTCCACCACCACTGGTTCCGGAGACATTAGCCGGCGAAAGGACAGCATCATCATTCTAGTCAATGACAAAGCTGTCTCGAAGCAGATAAGAACATGCCTAATAAGACCCTACAGCGCAAGAATAGCGTAAAATGGAGCGTCAGACATTGCTGGGACTGGCTACCCGAGTTGTCGCAGTAGTATTCTGTTAGGATGTTATCAACTTCAGTTGCCAGGTATAGCTGGCGCCATTTTCTTATTTTATTATATTTTTGGACCTGCCTCGATTATCTCTTTTGGCACGTTGCCAAACTTTTCAAAGTTCTTCACAAAGAGTGCAGCTAGCCTCCGTGCAGCCGCGTCGTACTTTTCCTTGTCTGACCACGTGCTACGCGGATCCAGTACTTCGTCAGGAACTCCGGGGCATGACGTCGGATAGTCCAAGTTGAAAATGTCATGGTGCTTCATTGGAACCTTGTCAATTTCGCCGTTGATAGCAGCCGTGACCATCGCTCTAGTGTAGGCCAGGTTCATCCTCTTACCCACTCCATAGGGTCCTCCAGTCCAGCCAGTATTGATGAGATAAACGCGAGTCCCATGCTCGGTCATCTTTTTGCCCAACATTTCTGCATACTTTGACGCATGGAGCGGCATGAAAGGTGCTCCGAAACACTGTGAGAATGTCTCCTTTGGCTCGGTTATCCCGCGCTCTGTCCCTGCAAGCTTGCTAGTATATCCCAACATAAAATGATACATTGCGCCCTTCTTTGTCAGCTTGGATATTGGAGGCATCACCCCAAACGCATCCGCGGTCAGGAAGATTATGACTTTCGGATGACCAGCCATGCTGGGAATCACGGCGCCATCAATGTAGTCCAGCGGGTAAGCTACGCGTGTATTTTCTGTCAGGCTCCCATCGTCAAAGTCCGGCTCCCTTGTGCGGCTGTCTATCACCACGTTTTCCATGACGGAGCCGAACCTGATCGCATTCCAGATTTGCGGCTCCTTCTCCTTACTCAAGTTAATGCACTTTGCGTAACAACCACCTTCAAAGTTGAATATCCCTTTGTCTGACCAACCGTGTTCATCGTCTCC
>DATLXY010000081.1:0-16344 GCA_035575335.1 Nitrososphaera sp.
CGGCATATGACGCCGGCTGAGAAATTCAGAAAACGCTTAAAGCAACCGGGGTTGCAGGCAAAAGCAAGACAAAAAGTGTCAGCGATGTCGGTACATCAATTTGTCAACCATGTCCGGTAGTACAACATTTAGTTTTTGGACCTTCATTTCCTGTGCAAATCTCATGAATTTGGAGACGGGTAGACGGCAGAGACGGCATTTTTCCTATCCTTACGGGTCATTGATAGAAGCCATTAAGCAAGTATGTAGGTGTGACGAAATTCGGCTTAAAGTTTTAGGCGATATCTTAGCCGTCTAGTATTGTCATAGACGCTTTTCTTACTAACCTCGGCAGCTGCGGCTATGTCTTTTACTTCTTCGTTATAGGATTTCCCTTCCATTATCGTGGCTAAATGGACAGCTCCTGCAGCCACCGCTTTAGGGCTGAGGCCACTTCCAAACATGACACCGTCATTAACCTTGTTAATGATATCTAATGCCTTTTTCTTCTTATTCTCAGACAAAGCCAATTTGTTGGATACTTCATTAACCGTTCTTATCGCATCTTCGTAAGCAGTAGGAGATTCGCGGTAGGGTATACCGGCTACACTAAGGGCTCCAGCTCAGTAGCCTTCAAATAAACATCATTCCCTCTTTTGACTTTCTTCAAGAAACCCTTCTTTTCAAGAGAGTAAACCCTATTTCTTATCATCTTTTCGGAAATATCAGTAAACTGAAGCGATTCTATTACTTCCTTGAGAGAAACTTCCCTTGTCCTAATTAGCTTGAAAATCTCCTTGTCAAGAACCCTTCTTACAAGTTCCTTTTGAAATGGAGCTTTGATTGCAGTCCGTTCTGCAAGATAATCTAATGTATCAAGTAACATGCTTGAAAAATTGACTTTGGTATCCTTTTCTTGGTTAATTAGCTCGTCCCAAACCACATTCCAATCAAAACCTGTTGCCTGGACAAGTTTTGCCATATCGTCTACGTCTCCCTCCCTCCCGGCTACGCCTTTAAGCAGAAAAACATCTTCATTCTGCAGTATTCCTAGCTCAAGCTTACCGTGAATCTCTTTCTTTGCACGTTCTTTCATTCTCTCTGAGAGATAAAGCAAGCCTCCAACTACGGTGTTGAAAATGTCCATCCTGCTGCGAGTGGGGTGAACCAAGATGTCTGATGCATGCAGTCTTTTATCATCCTCTGAAAGACTTGATTCATTCAGAGACTGGTAACCCATCTTTCTGAGTGTCTCTGCGATAGTTCGGTATTCTTGCTCTCCGGGCACTACGATATCACAATCTTTTGTTCTGGCTTTGAGACCCTTCAGACGCATATTCTCTCCGCCTATGAGGTAGATAGAAATTTGTCGAGGAATGTTTGCGCCAATGTCATCAAATAACTGGGGATAAGCTGTAGGCAGAGTATATAGATCTGGTGAAATCTCATATAACTGAGCCTTTTCTACAAACTCTTCTCTCGGTGAAAAAAGCTCAGCATTCTTTATCTCGTTACCTCGCACAAAACTTTCAATATCCAACCAGACATGGATTATTCCGTATTTTCTAGCGACACTTCTAATTTCAGTAGTATTCATTTTGTCCCTATTCTTGAGATAAAACAGAATTGCCACAGTCATTGCATTTTTGTCCTTATCCTTGCTTGCTACAATGACGGCATGAATCAGTATCTCCTCTAATTTCAGTGCCGATTCCTGTTTGACATAGTAATCATGGGTTGTATGATATTCAATTCCATAATCAGTGAACAATGAAAACCCGGTAAGCTCTCCTTCAGCACGCTTGCCTTTAGGGACCTTCTTTAGGACAGCCAGGTGGTTTTGGTAAACTACCTCAGCATATTCTTCAATTTGCCTTCGTTCATATTCTGTTTTCAGATACTTTGCTAGAAGATAGACAGGCTCTTTGCTAGGATCTAACTGTATCGCATTATTCTCGCCTCTTCTTATCACGCCAATCGATTCCAGCTCTGATACTGCCCTTTCCACGGTTCTTAAGGAAACGTTAGTCGTGCGTTGAATTTCCTCTATGGTTTTGGGCTCAGTCAGGTTGTAAAAGATAATTTCATTAGAGTCATGAAGTAATTTTTCTATGTTATACTTACTTGCTACGTCTCGGAATAGGATGGTTTTCGTATTAGCCTTAAACTGGATAGCGGAATCTGCTTTTTCTAGGTAGTCCTGGCTTGTCAGGTTCTTTACCAAATCATAAAATTGGGTCTTTCCAAGCTTCACAATATCCATTAGCTCCTTTGGATCTGAATGTCCTTCCCTTACAGCCTTGAGCAATGCTATTGCAGTTTCGTTCATTTAGTGTCATATAAGCGGAATGACTTATATAGTTTTCCGCTCTGGTGACGCTAAACCTATAGAAAGTGGATTCAAACCTTCGAAAAACCATGCCAAACCTGAGATAAAACCTACGTAAGCCGGAGCTAAACTTGCGACAAACCGATAGCAAACCTACGTAAATCGCAGAGCCGCACTTTCTACCGTGTTGCAAAACCATCGTAACCAGTTTGTAGCAGGTTAACCAGTTACGCTTGCTGTCAACTTGACAGTTATACTGGTTTCCAAACCAAGAATTAGTTCTGACGCCTGCATTGACAAGCGGATTGACGCTCAGATTGACATCAAATAAGTATCTTGACATTTATTTGACAGGTTTTGAAATCCTTAATGCGTCAAATTTTCAGGCGTATGCGGCTATGTAGAAACCATCACCCATAACAAAAGAAGGTTGGTCACCCGGTGCATGTTGTAGGCGATGCACCGAAACGTCAGCTCCCGGTTCTGCGTCCTGACCAGTACCGACGTCAGGTACTCACCAAACAGCCTCTTCATGACTGAAAATATCGTCTCGTCCTTGTTACGCTGGTTGTACAGCACTTTTGGATAGCCGCGCTTCATCTGCTTCATGTACCTCCCATGCGTCTTCCAGACATGCACATCCTGGTACCGTGACGGTATATATGATGCTGTACGCACCGTGGTGTTCACGTACAAGTACGTGGTTGTCTTCACTGTCGTAGCCCTTGTCGGCCACCACTACCGACAGCGGCAGGATGGCAGCCGCACTTTCCACCAGTGGTTTGAAATCAACGTTGTCATGCCTTCTGGGAGCCCGTCTGATTTTGAGGGTACAGATGACCTGCTTGAGCATGTCGCCTCCAATAGACAGTTTGACCCATCACCTTCTCAACTCAGCTCTTTCGGTGTAGTACTGCGACGCATGCGTTGGCTTGAATCCGGACGCGTCTGGACCCAGGAATATCTGCTTTACTTCAGTGAGCAGTATTATGAAGGACGCTATTGCTCTCTCCAGTACTGTTCCTTTGATTCTGACACTGAATTTCTGCAGCGCGGTGAAGTGGGATATTTTCGATAGTTGCAGGAACATACGGAGATGGTGGGCTTCCACTATCCAGTCGGTAAACATACGGTAGCTCTTGCCATCGTACTGGCGTATTGCCAACAGAACGACGTGCTGCCAGACAGTGAAAATGTGGTTGCTCTTTCTATGGAAGAATAGCGGTATTCTGGCGTGCTTCAGGACGCGTAGCATGGTACGGTCCATCCTGACGTATCTCGATTCTTTCATTGGGAGAGTAGCAGGGTGTTGCCAGAAAGCTTGTTCCAATGAGAGATGTCGACTAGACGGTCAAGAATGGTTGGTTTCTACGGAGCCGGCGTATGCCAAACCTTCAAAATTACCACTACAGCAATTCTTTACCAGTAATACATCATTTTTTGACGGAAATTTCCGTCAAGGTTTCCGCATAAATTTCCATCAAAAACTGCAGTTTCAAGGTCTTACCTTCTTCTTTCAAGCTTTTGCAGCTTGCCATGCGTAAAAGTTTCCATAGGTTCACAAAGGTGGAAATTAACGGTAGGGCTGAAAATTACCAGAAACAAACTGGTAAATTTCAAAGTAAGATTCCACGGATGTTTGAAGACCAGGCTGCAGACTATAATCGACTTGCAGGCTGGTGTATAATGTCGGAAAAAGGCTGAAAATCAAGGAAGGGTTTGTTGGGATGGCCGGGGCATACCTACATCCTTCAATGGTGGGCGCGGCCAGCTGCGACAGCGTCATTGAATCATGGAACTGACTCTTCAACCAGTTCAAGTCAGACAGGGCGGAGCTGGAAACTTATATCGAGTTCATTCACATCGTGATGTTCGTTGCGACATCTCTATCAACGATAAAAAAATCTATTGATATATTCTACCTCAAGCTCATAGAAAAATTATTTGCCAACAAAAAGCCGTCGTTTGCAGGTTTTGGAATTGTAGCATCAGAGCGCGACCTAAACAAAACGAATGCCTTGGCCATACAACTCCAACTCGATCTAATTGGTCAGAAAAAGTTTGGAAATTTTAATGGAACATGGATATGCCCATACCATGTCGATGATATCTTTGAAAGTCTTGATAAACAATGGATGGCTGAACTGGTGCGGAACCATGATGCAGTTATCTACCTTCCAAGAAACTCAAATGGTGTCGCTCTCAAACTAGTGTGATTGATATAACTGCTTTTTCTGATTCTCTTTCTCCTTCTCATCTCCTTTGCCGCAACCATTCGATATGATTAGCCAGGGGCTCGCCTAGCATCTTGGATATGGTTATCTGAAAATAATCGAGCTTGCTGGCAGCTGCTTCTCTATCAAGACGGTAAATAAGCGCCAATGTCCGAAAAACCAGATAGGAGGAGCCTTTCTCAAGTGTGTGCTCGATAGACTTGGCTAATGAATCTAGCACTTCATCTGTGGTCAGGCCTTTGGAGGCGCTCTAAATCTGGAACCGAGTTTGCCAATGCAATAGTAGATGGGCACTAGATAATAAGCAGACTGAATCATATTCATATAGAAGTTATCCCGCCACCGAGGCTGGTAACTTGAAGGGACACGGCATTGAAATCGCATCATGAGATTCAGGCTTATGTCTCGCTAAGTTGGCAAGAATTAGTCTAACACAAGCTTTTTAGCTTTGAAGCTAGAACCCTGCCATATGGGCAATTCAAATCCCGACTAGGCCGAAATGACCGTCAAGAAAGAATATTGTTATTTCGAGACCTGACGAATCCTCTACTGTATTACATGAACAAGATTTATACGAGAATTGCAAAAATGCAACTTTATTGCATATATCAAAATTTCAACGTCTTATATTAACTAGACTTAATACGGCCAGATTCTCTCGTATACAATCGAGTGACTTTCAGAAAGAATGATGATCAAAAAAGGTAACCATGTTTTATGGGAAGAATTGTCGTGGAAAGATGTTGACAAACTGACAAAGACCATGAAAATGGTCATCATTCCTACTGCAGCGTGTGAGCAGCATGGGCCACACCTTCCCTTAGCTGTTGATACTATCGATTGCTATGAGGTGGCAAAAAAGAGTTTCAGCGAGAACTGGCGTCCCGGTAGTTCCGCCATTGGTTTATGGTTGCTCGCAGAGCCAGGTAATTTTCCTAATACTCTATCAATTCGGCCAGATATTATGATGAGGATGATATGAGATCTCGGAATGGCTCTACCGTAGCCGAATAAGAAGGATATTGATTCTAAATGGACACATGTGGAATTGGGGTCCGATCTATTCTGCCAGGGAAAATCTGAGATACGATCTGCCAGATCTTCAGGTGCGCATACTCAACTGGTGGGAAACTACTCCAAAGACTATGGCAAAACTAGTCGAAGACTGCTCCATATTTCCATCATATATTCATGCAAACATTGCCGAGACTTCGGGTGTCCTTGCAGCGAGGCCAGATCTTGTTGATATGAGCAAAGCAATCGATGAAGAGGATTATGAGACATTTTTTGAATATAGGATGGATGACTATTCAAAGACAGGAGTAGTTGGCAGAGGTGCAACTAAATCAAGCGCAGAGCTCTGAGAGAAGCTCTTTGAAATGGTTGTTGATGAGCTTGTGCCCATGGTTATGAAAGGGTTAAAGGAAGAAAACCCAAGAAAGAGGAAGAGAGACAATAAGAAAACACACCATAGCAGCTGACCGCGATTGCTAAAGATAAAATGAATTGCTTCTCTATTGGATAGGCGGAACGAACTGCTCCTGTAGCCTGTAATACTGCTCATATGTGTATGCAATTTTTAGGATTCTCGATTCATCAAATGGCCTTCCAACCAGCTGAACACCTACAGGCAGTTTGCCATCGACAAACCCTGCCGGCACATTGAGCGCCGGCAATCCTGTGACGTCAAACACTGTTGTGAGCCGGCTAAGTGAAGGATACACTTCATGCATCTTGCCACCAATGCCGACCTCTTTTTGGTCGAGAAATGGTGCAGGTATGATGGTTGTAGGCACTAGCATTGCATCAAATCCTTCTACTGCTTTCAGAAATGATTCTTTTATCTGTTCTCTCCACTTGTGGGCATTGATATAATGCACGGCTGTTATCTGCATGCCTCGGTCCAGCATGGTGATTACATCTTCACCATAATCCTGACGTCGGGTAGACACCCATTCATTATGGGTTGCAGCTGATTCGCCTAGCCTAAATGCCCGCCAGGTATCCACAATCTTGTCAGTGTTATGCATATCAACTTTAGATGTAGATATCCCACAGGCTTTGATTTTTTCTACAAATCCGGCAAAGACATCCATAACTTTTGGGTCAATGACATCAAAAAAGAACTGCCTTGGAATTGCCAATTTGAAGCTCGCCTTGCCTTTTGCTCCTTTGCCTGCAGGACTGCCCCCCGATTTTTTTGAAATTTCCTTCAAATAGTCCGGAACAGGAACATCTGCCGTTGCGCTATCCCGTGGGTCATGACCCGCTATTATTTTGAGCACTGCCGCAATATCCCAGGCGCTTCTTGCTATTGGACCTATGTGGTCAATCGAAGGTGCGAGCGGCATGACACCATGTTTGCTGACACGGCCGTATGTTGGCTTGAGTCCAAAAATGCCACAGAGCGACGAGGGCACTCGGATAGACCCGCTGGTGTCTGTCCCAATTGTGGCTGCAGACATGCCTGCACTGACTGCTACTGCCGATCCTCCGCTTGAACCTCCTGACATTCTGGCTGGGTCCCACGGGTTTTTTGACGAGCCAAAGTGTGGATTGATGTTTGTTATCCCGCAAGCAAATTCGTGGGTGTTGTTGGTTCCGACTATGATTGCTCCAGCATTTTTCAGCTTCTGTACCACTGTCGAGTCGTATGTTGGAACAAAATCCAACAAAATCTTTGAGCCGCTGGTGCTTCTAACGCCTTTTATGTATATCAGATCCTTGACACTGATTGGAATGCCATGAAGTGGTCCAAGGTACTTGCCGCGTCTAATAAGATCGTCAGCACGTTTTGCATCTAGCCTTGCTGATTCTTCTGTTATCGTTATGAATGCATTGAGCCGAGGGTTGAGCTTCTTTATTTTTTCAAATGTTTGATCAATTAGTTCAACACAGGATATCTTGCGAGATGAGATTAAGGATGATAATTCTTTGATTGGAAGGGTTGTTAGATCAACTAGGGAACTTTTCATAAATCATCAACTCCAATTTTGTGAATACTAGCGCCAGTAATAGATGCTACTACTACTATCATGCAACAATTCTGTTTTGCATAACCGTATATACCTGCAAGCATGGCCTAAGGTGCAATCTTTGAATTAATAAGTTGGTATCATAATTTGTTAAAAAAATAGTATATATGAAAATCTTGATCGTTTATTCAGGATATGCATAATCGCCGACTGCACAGAACCTTCACTTGTTCGGCTTCTTATCATACAATGAAAATCCTGTGATATATCAAATAATTGCTTTGTATACTTGAATAGGCTTATTAGAGCTGACCAGAAGAAAGCTCGTGTAATAACGATAATGCAAAAATCAGGAATTGAGGCGAAGAGAAGTGTTGCCGCTTCAAATCAGAGCATGATTTCTAAACAAAAAAGCAATGCGGCAGTTGCAATAGTTGCACCTTCACTTAAACTGCTTGATAAAATGCGAGATGCTGCAGTTGCCCTTGATTCCTTTGGAATAGCCTATAATTTGGCAGTGGTTGCCGCTCATCGAGCACCTAACAAGACAATCAAATTTGCATCAGAGCTTGAATCCGAAAAAGTCGAGGTAATCGTTGCAGGAGGCACGGGCTCTGCGCACCTTCCGGGCATGTTAGCTTCACTAACAACGCTTCCTGTAATCGGCGTTCCAATTAAGGGAGAATCGCTTGATGGCATAGATTCGCTGTACTCAATGCTTCAGATGCCAAAAGGTATCCCTGTGGCAACAATTGGAATTGATTCTGCATATAACGCAGGCATTCTGGCATGCCAGATACTCTGCCTCAAGCATCCTGAATTGAAGACTAAATTAGTAAAACATAGAGAAGCGCTTGAGCAGGAAGTTGAAGCTGAAGATGCAAAACTACGTATCGACCAAAAATAGCATTTTTTCATTATCCCGGTCGATCCGCAAAAGATGTGCTAGCATGAAAATCCAGAACACAAAGCTCTCGATCGTCCTAGTTATGGATAACCTCCAGATCTAGTACATGTTTGGGATAGCTCTGAAAATAAATGGATACAAGAATGATCTATCTATTCTAAACTATGAGCAATTAATTGATGAGGCGATGATGTTTGGACGCGCCTTTTGAATGATGATGACAAGCCGTCAAAGTTGTTGATTTTGGTTGATTCTGGAAAAATAGAGCAGAGTCTTGAGGATTGGCATAGTGACGAGTAAATTTGTCTTGGAGAAGGTTGTTGGTAGTCGTGGCAAGAAAATCAATCAGGATATGCTACTTGGCAAGTGATAGATCAGAGCTAGTTAGAATCCAAAGCAGTCTATCAAAAGAAGCAACAAGCCTTTCTGCCTTATGGTGTCGTGGAGCGGCCAGTCACCATAGCTGAAGTAAACGACTTGATAATTGCTCAATCAATGCTTATGGAGGTATAGAAAAAGATGGATCGAAAAATGGACACGGTTTAGGCGCACAAACTGCAGACATCGAACCTTTTCAATCAGTTGGAAAAGATATCAAACTTTTGACAGTTTTGGATTACTTTTGGCCAAATTTAATAGTATCATAAGATTTCAAAATTTACATAAATGTTAATTGCGTTTTTTATTTATTTATATTAATGAAAGAAATTTAGAAGAAACAGGCTTATATCGTAAAAAACATTAAAATTCGCACATGGTCGAGACAGAGGAATATGCTGAACGTCCTGTGCCACAAAAGGCCCGACTAGGATTTCAAAAACCTGCACTCGTGCTTGCCGGTTTTACGTATGCATACATTTGCATCTTCATTGGCAGTCAGATAATGGGAGGACTGGGTGCTCCAGTAGGCTACGCAGCAATAATTGCAGGCCAGCTCTTCTTGTTTGCCTATGCAGGATTGATTGCACACAAATCCTCAATTTTCGGCTTTAATTTTCCGATGATGTGCAAAGTTGCTTTTGGTAGATATGCCTATGCATTGCCTGTTATCCTTATTGCTGCGCTTGTGACGGGCTGGTTTGCATTCCAGGCATGGCTTGCAGCCGATCTTCAGGTTGGGCTGTATGGTGGACAATCTTTCAATGCTGGAGTGGGCAGCGGAGTTATGCCCGGAATTTTGGGTACAACAGGGTTCTGGGCGGGCGTATGGGCAATAGTATTTGGTCTCTTTGCGGTATATGGAATCCGAGCGATGGCATGGATGGGCCGTTTTGCCGTCGCTGCGGTAACTGGCCTTGCGGGGTGGATGATCTATTCTATTTTGAATATCGTAGCGTCAGAAACTGGAGGAAACCCGTTAAGCTCGCCTGTTGTGGGCGACCCATGGACATTTGCACTAGGGTTCACAGCTTCAGTTGGAACGTTTATCGTAAGCGCAACTATGATAGGCGACTTCTCGAGATGGACTAAATCGGCAAAACAGGCTTGGCTAGTCACACTTGTCGCGTTCCCCGTTTGCAACTTGCTTATGCTTATGGTGGGTGGACTGTTTACTGCAGTAGCCGGCAAACTTGACTTTTTCTTTGGTCTTGCCCCTATGGCGATGGGAATACCAATCATGATCATTCAATGGGCTAGCAACGGCTCGACCTGTGATGGATGCCTGTATAATGCCATCCAAGGATTCAAGAATGTCAGTTACTACATTTCAAGAAAGCACCTGAATTTGTCATGGAAAAAGATAGGCACGATAATAATGCTGGCAGGAACCGCAGTTGCGGCAGCAAACCTGCTGACAAGCATTGTGCCGTGGCTGCTCTTGCTAGGTACTGCTGTGCCCCTCGTAGGGGGTATTTTGATTGGTCACTTTTGGATTGTAGCTAGAAAATGCAACGTAGATGAGCACTTGGCTGCTGCTGAAAAGAAGATCAACGGGCCTGCAGTTGTTGGATTTTTGGCAGGCTTGGCCATAGCGGTGGTAATTCAACTTGCCGCACCTGACCTTCCACCAGCTCTAGGTGGGCTCATAGGTGGTATTGGGGTCTATCCCGCAGTGGCAAAAGCCACAGGATACTTCAAGGCTGGCAAGCTCACGGGCAAAGGTCTTGGAAGTCCTGCCGAAGCCACAAGCACTGCCGGAGAGACATCATCAATCCAATCACCAGATATATCGTCGTCGTCAGATAATGGCATTAGCAAGCAGGCAAGAGAGAAAGATGCAAGGATCCAGTCAAGGATAGATAAGTTAATGGAGTTCTTTGCGCCGTACTGGTCAGGAGCTTCATACCGCAAAGGAGGTGCCATGTAAGAAAGATGACGGCAAGAAAAAGCGTTCCACAGTCTGTAACTCCGAACAAGGACTTTACCAGCGCCGCTCGTGATGAAATGCTAAGGAGAGTTGAGCAAGATTACGAGGAATTCAAAAAGACAAAGACATTCAAGTATCCAACTTGGCTTTACGGCCCAATGCGTGGGCGGTCGTTTAAGGTGGAAGTCGAGGACTGCCCCCGTTTTGGTGATAAGGCATATGTGGAGTTTGATTCTGCAAGAACCGCATTCATAAGCATTGACATGCAGGTTGACTTTTGCGGACCAAAAGGGTATGTCGATGTCATGGGCTATGACCTCGGACTGACCTCTGCGCCAATAAAGCCCATTCAGTTTGTGCTGCATGCGATCCGAAGTGGAACCGACGTCAAAGTCATACACACGCGTGAAGGTCACCTTCCCGACTTGTCAGATGCGCCGTACAACAAGATATTGCGAAGCAAGATCATTGGCAACGGCGTTGGAATTGGTGATATTCCAAAAGGCGGTCTTGGTCGGCTGCTAATAAGGGGAGAAAAGAACTGGGACATAATCGATGATCTGTATCCCGTAGAGGGAGAATATGTAGTGGATAAGGCAGGTAAAGGCGCATTTGGGCAGAGCAACATGCCACTTTTGTTAAAGAATCTCGGAATCACTCACCTTGTAATAACAGGCATTACAACAGATGTATGCGTGCATACAATAATGAGGGAAGCTAACGATAATGGGTACTGGTGCCTACTGCTCAAAGATGGGACGGGTGCTACTGACTATGGCAACTACCAGGCCGCCATCAAACAGATCAAGATGCAGGGTGGAGTATTTGGATGGGTCTCTGATTCCAAGAGGTTTGTACAAGGGCTAAGACAGGCGTTTCCAGAGGCTAGATAAATAGAGACAGACAAACGGACGACAAAACAAGAGCAAAGGATGGGAAGCTGAAAATTATGAGCTTGAATTACCTGTGTTGTCATTGTATACTGTGCTTTAGGATGATACAGATCCCACCTACAAAGGTAATTGAATTTGGCAACTGAAGAAGCTGCACCTATTCTAAATGTCATTATTTCTATTGCAGTTCTACTCTTTGCTGCAAAATTGTTTGCAGCACTTGTTCACCGGCTCAACCAAGCCCCTGTGCTTGGAGAAATCATTGCTGGCATTATCATAGGACCGTTTGCATTGGGCGGGCTCTTTTTGATTAATGGTTATTCTTTGGTGGTAATTGATGAAACGATGCTGCATATCGCTGAGGTAGCAGCTATCATTATTTTGTTTGTTGCAGGAATGCAAACTACTCCAAAAGAGTTTCTGAAACTAGGAGCCCCCTCTTTTGTAATAGGAGCCCTTGGCGTGATTACCCCTTTTTTTGTTGGGTATTTTGTCCTTATGGCGATGGGAGTTGAAAACATGGCTGCAATCATCGTTGCAACCGCTCTTACTGCAACAAGCATAGCAATTTCTGTCCAAGTGCTTCATCAGCTGGGACGGCTCAATTCAAAAGAGGGTCGCATCATTCTTGGCGCAGCCGTAGCAGATGATGTCCTTGGAATTGCAGTACTCTCTGTCGTTTTGACCATGGTAAATACGGGTAATACAAGCCTCGAAGTTGGCAATATCTTTGTGCTTCTTGTGCAGATACTGGGTATATACGGAGCTCTACTTATCGCTTCAGTTGTTGCTGTCCCAAGACTGCTGAATATGCAAGAAAAATTGTGGGCCCCAAATGGTAGCATCGAGGTAGCCGCTTCTGCTGCGTGCTTTGGCATCTCAGGAGCTGCTGCCTTTATGGGATTGTCTCCGATTGTAGGCGCATTTGCAGCAGGCATGGCTGTGACTACTGCCAAGGCATTTCAAAAGATAAGAGAATATGCAGAAAAGCTCGATGTCTTATTCGCACCACTATTCTTTGCAATTGTTGGGGCTAGAGTCGATCTCCGTGGAGTTAATTTGGATGTTCTGCTGCTTGGAGCCATCATAATCGGAATTGCTGTTGTGACAAAATTGATTGGCTGTGGCTTACCGTCCGTGATATTTCTAAAGGATAAACGACTGGCCACCAAGGTGGGTATAGGGATGATATCAAGGGGCGAAGTGGGGCTGATTGTGGCAGCGGCAGGAGCGTCAGCAGGCGTGTTATCTGGGAATCTCTATACCACGGTAGTTATCATGGTGGCGGTAACCACGATAATCACGCCAGTCTGGCTCAAGCTGGCATACAAAAAAGATCCGCCTGAAGAGGGGCCAACAATAGATGATATCGTTGGAAAAGATCAGCAAAAGGCCATATAGAAAACATACCACTATCACTGTGATTTTGAAGGGAGAAAAACAAGTAATTCATTTCTCTTTATTCCACTTAGCTTATTAAAAAGCAGGTATAGAGAATATGGTAATATATCCTCATCAGCATGTGTATGTGGGGAGATAAAAAATCATTGAGAAAACGACCTAAATGAAAATAGCAAGGCTCTTTGATAGCAATTCCGGAGAAACGTATGCGCTAATTAGATCAGATGGTAAGCGGCTTGTAACAAGAAGAGAAATTCAGCGTGAGCTTGAGATCACTCTTCCAGAAACACTTGAGGATTTTCTATTTGGTAAGCAAGGCGATAGTGGCTATTATGTAGATAAAGTAAAACAAAGTGAATCCAAGCTAAAGTATCATGAGAGCATTGACAAGTTCAAGATTCTCCCACCAATTCTGCGGACATACAAAATAATCTGCCTTGCTTTCAACTATTTAGATCAGGCAAGTTGGCTGCGGTTTGGCAAGACTCCGCCAAAAGACCCTGTCATATACATGAAGGCTAGGACAAGTCTAATTGGGCCTTATGAGGATATTTGTTGCCCAAAATTTGTAACGCAGCTTGATTATGAAGGTGAACTCGCATTGGTGATAAAGGACAGATGTAAAAATGTAAGCGAGGATAAAGCGCTGGACCATGTGGGAGGCTATTTTATACTAAATGATGTATCTGCTCGTGATATACAGTTTATCGACAAGCAATATGGCAGGGCAAAGAGCTTTGATACCTTCGGCCCGTGTGGACCCTGGTTAACGACTCCTGATGAAATTCCCGATCCTTGTAACCTACACTTGACTACCAAAATTAACGGTCAGGTAAGACAAGATTCCTCAACAAAGAACTTTGTGCTCAAGGTCGATAGGATTATTCATAGTCTCAGCAAAGTTATGACTCTGGAACCGGGAGATATAATATCTACAGGGACGCCTAGCGGAACTGTTCTTTCATTATCTTCTCACTTCAAATACTTACAACAGGATGATATTGTCGAGGTTGAAATTGAAAAATTGGGCATGATAAGAAATAGAGTTGTGTTTGTCTGAGGGTAACGTTGGATGTTAACACGCATATGTTTGTAAAGCAAATTCGCTTTACATAGATGAATTGTTGTGACTGGCGGGCCCGCTCGCACGGAAACCATTGGTCATGCTGAATTTCTATACTTCCTCTAAAGCTGAATTAAACACATCGATAAGAGCCCATTGTTATGGAAGATATGCTTCAGAAAGGACTAACTCCTCGCATTGTGACTGGTTGCAAATTTCTCCGCAATATTTGCAATAGTCTCCTTGAGAAATTGAATTCTACCATATGGGCAATTAAAATCCTGACGGGCCCATTAAAAATAGGGTTCTAATACTTAAGGTATTTATTTTGACTGAGGATTAACCATGCCTTCCACGCTTGCAAACGTGCTATCCCGTGTGGATCGCTTCTGCGATGCCGACGTCAAACTGATTCACGAGTTTTACTATTGGATGAAAGACAGTCAGATATCCGAAGCATATCAGAAAAACAACTTCAAGGCCATAATCAACTTCTCAGAATAGCTGAATAGGACAGGCGCGGTGACAGGCCTGTCAGAAGTCAAAGACCGTGGGGTGATAATGAGATACCTTGACACCAAGGAAAGGGGGAAAACGACGCTGATAGATGGATTAGGAGATGGAACGACTACCTGTCTCGTCTCAAGTTCTTTTACCGCTGGCTTTATAACGTAAAAATGAATGATGAAAAAGGCCAAATTGTAGTACGACTGTCGATTGGAAGACTCCTGCTTTTGTTAGCATCAAGAAACACAAAAGCAAACAGGCAAGCCCCTACTCTGCTACAGAAGTCTGGGAGCTAGAAGAGCTGCCGGCTATTGTAAAGTACGAGCCGCAGCAGCGCAACAAGGCGGCAATCATTCTGATGTGGAACCTCGACACACGCAACCACGAGGTGACCAACCTGAGCATCAAGAACATACGACTGAATGAGAATTACGGCGAGGGCGAGATACCTGAATGCAAGACAGGCAGCGGCCGAATCCTGTTGACAGCCTCGTTTACCTACGTGCGGGACTGGCTCAACCTGCACCCACTGAAAGACGTTCCGGATGTTGGGCTCATCTGTGACCTGAACACCGCGGGGCCCCTGAAGCCAGACTACCTGTGGTTCATGATGAGGTAGTTGCGGGAAAGGATCAGGACGACGCTAAAAGAAGGGCTTGTCAAGGACGAAAGCGAGCGCCAGAGACTGGAATACATGCTGAGGACAAAGAAGTGGAACCCATCTGCCTGAGGCACTCTAGCATCGAACACGACTCTGGCTAGCTGTCGGAATTCGCGCTGTGGAAAAAGGTCCGGCGGACGTTGAATTCAAAACAGCCAGCCAGGTACATCAAGAACAAGGGACACAGGACATAAAGAGGTAGATACTCGGCCACAACGGCATTGCCATTGCTGAAGAACAGGGCCGGTTGAAACCAGTACAGCTGCATGTCCCCGCTGCACCCTGGCAAACGCATTGGAGAACAAGACGTACTAGAGGTGCAGCTATCACCCGAGCTAGGAGGCCCTCGACTAGATAAGGAGCCGGGAGAAATAAGAGATGAAAAAATGTGCTGGTCAAGTCGCTTGTAGAGCATCCGGACCTCGTGGTAGAGAAATTTGGCAGGATGCATCGATATAGAATAGTGCCAGTTGAAGGTGGTCTGTCGAATAACTGGGACATGAACAGACATTGATTGATGCTTGACCTAGGCCGGGGCGGCCATGCTCATGAACATGTTGTAGATTGACGCTTTCAGGAGCAATTCGTTTACGATGTTTTTCCACCTGACAGATCTTACATATTCACCAAACGTCCGCTTTATGGAGGAGAATGCCGATTCAGCAATCCACCGCATTCCATAGCCGTGTTTCTTCTTTTTCCATTTCTTGACACCCCTCTGCTGTTCTACTACTACTACCAGCACCAGCAGCAGCACCAGCTTCCTTGGAATGCAGCCGTTTGAATTGAAAGAGGAGTTGCTCCTCACCTTGATGACAGGCCCTATTCCTGCCTTGTAGAGGAATCTGAAATTCTTTCTTGAATCATATGCGCCATCTGCAATTACTACCCTGTCTGTCTATGGTTTAAGACGTTGCTTGCTTCCCTGACGAGCGGTTGTAGCATCCTGCCGTCAGAAACATCCTCTCCTCATTTGTTACTTTCATCGAGACTATCTTCTTTGTCCTTGTGTCGACAGCCACGTGCATCTTGATAAAGCCTCTCCTCTTCTTCTTCCATTTATCGCGTATATACTCGCCGCGGTTGG
>DATLXY010000082.1:0-4617 GCA_035575335.1 Nitrososphaera sp.
TGCAAGCCAAACTATCTTAGCGTCATGACCTACGCATTCCAATTCAATGACTATGTGGCAAGTAGGCCCCTTGACTATTCGAGATCGACTCTGAACACGTTGAACGAGGCCAGCCTCAGCGAGCCTACAGGCATAAACACAAGCACTCCTTCAGGCCTGACAACTGTATATGGTCCAACCCCGCGGCTGACAAGGGTCACCGGTCAAGCGTTCGATTGGAACCGCGATGGCGATCTCGTTGATACGGGCGTAGCCGCCGATGTCAGCAATATAGGAATCAGCGGCAACAGTTGCGGTACGTCAGCAGGGCAAACCCTGACCGGATACAACGACTGGGCTAATATAAGACTTGCACGCACAACAAGCGTTGAGTTCTATGTGGATGGTGCCGGAAATAGCACAGGACTTGACGAACTTACAATCGAAAATGTCAGAGAGATAAGGCTTGCGAACATCAATAGCATTGCGGCATTGATTGATTCCATGCCTGATAGTGCATTCAAATCCAATGGATCTAAGAACATCTTGGACAATATGCTGTTGTCTGAAGCGAACGGTGCAGTAATGCATGCAAAGACAGACGATGTGAAGAACATGGTGCAGATACTAAAAGAAATAAGATCCAAGGCTGACGGCTCGGTTGGAAATAGCAAGGAAGACGACCTGATAATAGACGCATCTCTGCAAAAACAGCTCCTTAAAGAGTTGGACAATGTAATAGCAGCATACGAAATATAGTAAAAGGCAAAGAACACCCATGACATACCCAAATCGGTACTTGAAGCTATGCATGGCGGCAGGCGTATTCCTCGTTGCACTGTTGGGAATAATCCCCGCTAGTGCACAAACGTCACTTATGGGCCTTGCCGTTGACGCGGAGCCTGCCGTCTTTGCAGTAAATGAGCAGAAAAATATTGTATATGTGGCTCTCTATGATTCAAGCCAAGTGATAGCGCTAGATGGAAGTACAAACAAGATACAGGCACGCATAGACGTCCCGGTTCATCCCTACGATCTGGAAGTAAACCCGGTAACTGACAAGATCTATGTGGCACACCATATCAATGACGGCCTCCAGGTTTCTGTCATTGATGGTTCAGCAAACAAGGTTATCGGTTCAGTACTGCAGACAAAAGATGAAGTACAGCTTGCAATTGATCAAGACTCCAATCTAATCTTTGCAAAACAGGCTCATTCCTTTAGCAATTCAAATGACACATCAATATTTCTGATAAATGGGGACACCGATAAATTAACAAAAACCGTTACCATTGAAAAATCAACAGGTCCCATTATTTTTGACCAGAGTGGAAAACGGCTTTACGTACTGAACTATAATAACACAAATCAAATAGCTGTTTTCGATTCTGCAATCAAAAGACAAAACATTTTGTCTGCAGGGAATTCACCAACTGCAATGTTGATCAACCGAGACACGGGCAAAGTTTATGTACTCAACTTAGGATTAGCCGAGGAACAATACCCTGCAGGCTTTGTGTCCGTTATTGATAGCTCTACGAACCAACTTCTAGCTAACGTTACAGTGGGACTTAATCCGTCTGCGATCACTCTGAATCCAACTTTGAACAGAATCTATGTGGCAGAGTTCGCCTCGCAGGAAATTTCTATAATTGATGGAAATACAAACAAAGTAACAGAGACTATACAGGTTGAAGGTCATCCTGAATCAATAATTTCCAACCCTGTTACAGGTGCTGTCTACATCTCTGGCCAAGATCTCGCAAATATGCAAATGTTTTATGACTCGCCAGAACGCTTTAGCGTTGCGTCCGAACTAGGTGGTAAATTGTATACAATAGCTGGCAATTCTACATCTGTGAAAGTTCAATCTTTTTCGATAAATCCCAACGAATCCAATATTTTGCTAGTTGTAGTTGGAAGCGGAGAGTTGGAATTGGAGCTACCGAAAATAGTAATCGATGGAGTATACTCGGTTAAGACTGGAAATGTAGAAGTTCCATTCGATAAAATGGAAAACACTAATTCAACTACCATCAGATTCGATGTGTCCGAAGGCTCTGAATCGGTAGAAATTGCCGGCTCAAGAGTCGTCCCAGAATTCGCTGTTATTCCATTGATAATGATGCTATCCATAGTAGGAAGCATTGCTGCATCTTTTGTGTTGAAAAGGCGCTTCTTCTGATCCGGTCAAACTTTTTTAATACATATTCAAATAGTTCAGTTCTATCTGCGGTCTGCTTGCGAAATGAAGGTATTTGCAGACGCAACTCCAATGAAGGCGATCCTATAGGTTCCAATAGTTTAGCTGATTACCGTGTTATCTATTACCGGGTGGATTGCAACCTTCACGTGCAAGAGAAGATGCTTGAAGAGATGTCATTGATCATTATCAATGTTGCATGTATTATTCCCCCTAGTCTCACTGCATCTCGCTGTGCAACAAAATCGAAAGATAATTATCTGAATGAACTAGATACAATGTTACCTTGACTGGTTGAGCTGGTATGGGGATATTAAGCTCATGAACTGGAATTCTATCTTCACTCATGTTCTCAAAACGTCCTTCAAAAATTACTCTGACAGACGTATCCCTAGTAACCGATAGCTCGTCAGGATCGAGAACACCAAAGCCACAATAATCATCAAAACCTGAAGTCATTTTGCATGCACTATATGCTAGTGCTTGCAAAGTTTCACAGTTTTTTACTCTTGAGCCTAGTGACCAATCCAATAATGCTAAGTGTCTTGCAAAAAGGGGTGCAGCCATACTTGTCCCAAATTGGGATTTTGGTGTTCCTGTGATTGAATGTGCCAAGACGCCTTTGTCATGGTTTGCAAATCCCTCGACCTCATGAGTGCCCCCATATTCCAAGACTTCTGGTTTGTTGGCTATCTTGTCACTACTGTGCCTACTAAAGCACGCAGGGTAAAAATTGAATGAATGATCGAAAAGATTATTCTCTCTGCAGCATGCTCCGACCGAAATTACGGTTCTAGCGTCTGATGGATGAAAAACCTTGCTTGATTTCCAAATCGATTCTCTGCTCTCGTGAGCGTGTCTTCTTGGGATTGCATCGCATATGTTGCCTGCACTATTTACAAAACAGATATTCTTTGACTGCAACAGAAGTTCTAATTTTCGCGTTTCTTGTTCGGAAAAATCATCATGGAACTCATAATTCAGAGAACTAACAAAGACTCGGGATTTTCCATGATAGTTATCCAATACATATTTGAAAGCGGTGTAAAGGTCTTCAACTTGATATGTACCACTTTTCTGCCATCCTTTGTAGGAAGTAACTCTTAGCCTTGTCTTTGAGGCATGTGCCCCTTCGCCAAACAAAATTAGACTTGCAATGGGAGTTCCATGATCATCCTTGTCTTCTCCATCTGCATAACGGGGGAGTGCAGAAAGAGGTGTGACGTGACTCTGAAATTCCTGAATCATCTTTACACCAGAATCTATTTCGACTACCTCGTACTTGTCGGAAGGACTGAGTGGTGTATCTTGGACATCTAATGATGACGCAACGATCATTTGTGATCTGTTCTGCTTCAACTCTTGCTTTCTTTTCTTTACAGCGGAAAGGATGACCTTTGGAACCCGATATATTGATAATACAACAGATGACTCATTCGCAAGTTCTGATAATACTTGACCTTTAACTCTTGCAATGACGCTACCCCTGCGGTTTTCTCTATCCAATAATCCATCTATAGGCTGCCCTTCTCTACCTTGAATGAATTGTTTTACTAGTGTCATGTGAGTCTCTATTTTCTCCGGAGAAACATTAGGTATTGTATTGATGATGACCGTAGCCTCAGAAGCAATATTAGTCAAATCTGGAGCGAGTTTTTCTTTCACATCAAGTGGTCTGATATTCTTGATGATATCGCGGCTTTCATTAACTATGACCTCTGAAGCTTCCGCATAAGGTGATTGAACCAACGCTTTCTTTTGCTGCTTGTCCATAAACGCAAGCAATGTCATGTTCATTTCTTTGAGAATACGATAGTATCTTCTACTTGTAGGCGACGACTGAAATTCGAGAACGAAATATGCAAAATTCTCATCCTTGAGGTGCTTGTTCAAGACTGAAGAAATAGTTACCTTGTAATCTTCCACTAGCTCCTTCTTGGACTTCTTGGTATACCTCACCTTCTTCTTACCTCCGAAGACCTTTCTTGGACTGAATTCAATGTAATCTTCCTTTGGCTGGTAGAAGATATCCTTACCATGATAATTAATCTCACGGTTATTCCTAATTCCTTCGGATGACAATTAATGAATCCATAATAATTATTTTATATAAAAACTCTCTGTGCAGAACAATTTATCTTTGATTTTGTATCATCGCAAAATATTAATCGTTTCTAAAGCTGAAGTTTGGCAAATAACCTTCACAAGCTGGTCTAACATGTTCTTTCAAGCTCGATTTAGCTATCCCGTCACAACGTCGAACCGATGTTTGTCCCGATAACGGAATACCCTTCCATCGTGAAGGATGCAGAAACGTACCTCCGTCCAGCATTTGCGTCAAAGAACCGGCTTGACAACTGCATGCAGCCGAGGTCTTTTTTGCTTACAACCTCCTGCAGCTTGGCTCTGGCTTTGGTAGCATCATGGAGAACCTG
>DATLXY010000083.1:0-4549 GCA_035575335.1 Nitrososphaera sp.
CAGACCAGACTGTTTGGGCGGCCGACCTGCAGTCATATCCTGTCAGGGTGGATGAATCAAGCGGCGACATTCTTGTAAACCTCAAACCGATGGGGACAGAGACGTCTGCAAAAGAAGGGGCAACTGGGCAGTAGGAGCCGAGCGGAAATTCCGAGAAAGAAAAGCTGGATACTGACGCTGGGGCGCAAAAGAAGTACTATGACTAGGAAGGAAAAAAGGCAAGAAATAAGGCGTCACTTGAACTACTTTAAAAGGAACAGTTGCAGCTAACCGATATCATGACCTTTCGACTTTTAAGGGAAGGAGTAGACAGGCCGGGGCAATACGATTTCTTCAGCCTAGATGGAGTTTCCGGGCCGGATCCAAAGGGAACTATTAGACATTTTCCTATCGCATCATCGCCAACAGAGCAAGACTATTTGATGATTAGGTTTGCAGCGGACAAACAGCTGCCAATCAAGATTACCATGTTTGACTCTAATAGGAATCAGGAGAGCATCCTGTACAGGGAGGAATTTGACAAGTAGGCGAGTCAAAACAAGAACCTTAGAATCATCTCGTAATTGCCGCTGTCAAGAATATCCGGCAGGAATGTGCCATGGCTCAACTAATTCTCCATCACCTCGTTAATGGATTGCAACAATTCCGCCCTGCTAAATGGCTTGCGGAGAACGCGCGCCCTTGCACTTTCGATCTTTTCTGCAATGTCCTTCTGCGAATACTCGAAAGCCGTGATAAACAGGACACGAGTATTTGGTGATATAGCCCTGATCTCTTTGAATGTCTGGAAGCCGTCCATGTCTGGCATCCTGATGTCGAGTACGACGACACCATACTCACTATTGTCATCCTTTGCTTTTTGTATCACCCGAATGCAATCCCTACCACTGTCGCAGACTGTAACTTCAAAGCCCCTTTTCTGGAGCACATCAGTTATCGATGTCCTTATGTCAGGCTCGTCATCGACGACTATCGCCCTTTTTATCTTTGTTGGAAAGGTCTTTGATATGGTTCCGAGCACATCTGGCATCGCATTGGCGTCAATAAAGCCGATAACAATCAGCGTTAAGTCGTTATCAAGTGGCTGCATCACCATGTCCATTGCATTGTATTGTGCATGGATGCTAGAATGTCCTGTCTTGTCCTTGGTAGCATTGAATGCGCCCTTGGCGATGTTGACTCTTGTGGCTGTCTTGGCGATGTCTTCAGGCGACATCTTGCGTATTGAACTTGAGGGGTTGCTCTTTGACGCCTTGGCTACAATGTTTGCAAATTTGTCGATCACCATCGCAAGGTCTATTGATTCGTGTGCTTCTACAATCGACCTGCAGGCCTCTGTGTAGCCTCCCGGCATAACGTAATCATATCATGGAAAAATCATACTAATAAATTAATTGTTAGTGTAAATCATGAAGATTCATTCCAGTTGTCATAGTCATCTTATTGACTCTGCCAGGATGCGGCTGTCATCGCTACTCCTAATCCTACTGATGGCCCACCAGCTGAATTAGCCATTTTCAGTTGACTCTTCTTGCTTGCTCTCAGAGTTATCTTCTGCAGGACTTTCTTTGTTTGACTCGTCTTCTGCTTGCTCAGAGGCGCTTTCTTCAGAGGCGCCCTGTTCGTCAGTCTGCTGCTCCGTCGGCGGCTCGCTCGATTCAGAGTCAGTTTGCTGCTCTTCCTTCATTTCTTCGTTGCTGTCACCGATGCTTTCTTCCTCCTCCGATTGTTCCGACTCGTCCTCAGGTGCATTTGTCTCACTCGCGCTTGAATCTCCAGCTACTTTGTTTTCACTGTCTTCCTGGTCTTCAATATCTGTCTCTGTGCTGTTACTGTTGCTGTTGGTCGAACCAGAGTCCAAGCTTTCAGTTGTCGGACTCTGGTTCTCGCTAGTTGTTTCTTCTTCCTGTTCTACCGATGTCTGATTTCCAGCATTTTCTGGTTGTTCAACTTCCGTGCTATTGTCGTTGTCATTATTCTCTTCTGGTTTCGCAATTACCTTGGGATCATCATCTGCCCCCTCTACTTCGTGTTTTTCTGCCTCTCGAATTTCAATGACTTCTTCTATTTGCTTGCTCGAGCCTGTTTCAAATTCATAGGTCACATGGTTATTAGAGAAATCAGCATCATCGGTCGTGGTCGAAACATCAACGGTCCAAGTGTTTACCCTCCCAGACTCTCTGGGAGTAGTGTCGATTGTAATTACAACCTCTTGGCCTTGGTCGATCGTACCAATTATGCACTCTATTATGCCCCTACTCTTGTCCATACAAAGGTCGCCGTCTATGGAGTTGATCTCAAATAGCGGCATAAGATAGAAGGCAGTCAATTTTACTCCGGCTGCCCTGTCGGGGCCGTTGTTGCCGGCAGTTATGTGGACTATGGTTCGGCCGTGTTCCAAGGGCTGGACTTCGATAGTAGCATAAAGGTCGCTGACAAGTACCGCCGGTTCGTCGCCACTACTCTGGATTGACGATAACTGTTTTTCAGCCCTCAGCTCGTCTATCTGGGCTTGGAGCTGTTCGTCTCTGTTTTGAAGATCAAAGATGGCGCTCCAGAGAGCGGTAAATGGGCTGTTAGAATCGTCAGCCGCAGCCAAGGGTAGCTGCACAATTATTCCACCTGTCAGTAGGGAAAGTATCACAAAAGCTATCGTCCACCCATGGCGCATACCGTTTTATGGTATTGGTATTATTTAAATCTATGTTTAAATCTACTCTAGACGGGATCCGACGAACCTGCAGGCTTTGGCACCAGTTGAACGACACTCTGCTTCTATAAATCGCCAATTGACACCAAAAGTCAGGGAGGCAGCTTCAGTGAGAGCTCCTACTATAAAGTCGTCAGATGGGGTATTATCGGGTTCCTCCGCCCAGAACGAATCATGCCAGACAACCTCGATAGAATTACTACCGGCTGACTTGATCTCGAACCTGCCCCAGCCTTGAAGCTTGAGAAATGACAAGAACGATGATATAAAGTTGGTTTCTGTCCTTTCAGCTACGGTTGCCACCAGATCTTTTACTTCGCGGGTAAAGCTTTTACCCCACTCATAAAAGAATGCATGGGCCTCTGAACCGAGTATCGTCTTTGTATATCTATATAGGTTGACGAGCAAGGCACTGTGTATAACAAGCACTCGCTTGTTGTCAGGGTCTAGCAGTTTGTCGTTCTTCTCTACAAGAGAGAGCGCATAGTCCTTAAAGTTTACGTTCTGTGAACTAAGCTTGTCTGCAAGAAGATCTGTCCTGTCGGAGCTTGATACGAGCTTCCAGAGCTTGGCCACCCCGACCTTACGACTAACTATTATGCCGTCGACATTCATCATGGAGAGATATTTTGACATTGCACCTTGGGTGATGCCGACAAGCTCGGCGATCTTGGCACCTGTTATGCCATTTGGGTTCTTGGCAAGAATCCCTATTACTTCCTGCTTGATTTTGTGATAGTCCTGCCACCTGTGATGTGGCCCACTATCATCGGGGAGCCGCATTGATATTGGGTACTAAAATCTGAATTTAAATCTATTTAGCTTCTACGCTGAGATCCTCGTTAAGCTCAACAGTAAACTGGCGTGGCTTGCTGCCAGTGGAATTGTTAGTATTTGCAGGAGGTGTGGCCCCGTTAGGGGTCGCGGTTGTGATTGCCAAGATTGTAGCAGTACCTGCAACTGCGATAATGATAGCCACAACGATTGCCAGCCGAGCTCCTCTATTCACAATCTTCTATGACAATCTATGCTATTTAAGAGTGACGATGGTGATTGCTCGGAGTCTGGGTTTTAACAGGCGATATCTGCGAATGCCCGAGGATTTCCCGCCCACAATGACATTATTCCGCGTTCACTAACAGGCTCTAGTTAGGTTCCACAATGTTCTGGCGTGGTGTTGTGTTTGTGCTATTACCGCTATTTCCTTCACATGATGTCAGATTGCTTCGCAGTGTACTGATCACCATGATCGTGCACCGGCTGCGATCGTGATAATTAGTACTGAAACAATGGCAAGCCGAACTCCTTCTCTTCTACAACATTTGACGTTACTTAAGAATGACGATAGTGAGATTTCAGAGTAGAATAACAAAAGTGAAGAGGGACTGGCCCTCGTCAAGTCTACGACAGACTTAGACCAAGATCTATCGTCCATGTAATAGTTAGCTGGTCGCCGCTTGCCAAGTTTACAGAGCTGAAAGTGTTCGTTGCGAACATTGTTCCGCCAGAACTTGCAGTAAAGAGCCCTGCTCTCTGAACGCCGGTAAACGATTGAGATGCAGTGAATGTCTTTGATATGACAAGATTGTCGTCATTGTGATTGCTACCTGTAGGGACACCAGATACAGTTCCCAATGCTCTTTGAAGGCCGCCGGCTGTGATTTCACTTGGTAAACTGGCATCGTCATCATCTGGTGACGCGGAGCTAGTTGTCAGTGCAATCCAAGTCGCATTTGTACCGGTTGTAGGTGTCTGGAATACCTGTTTGAATAGGAATTCCACACCGTCCTCGGTTATCAGGTTGTGGTCTTCATAGTGGTAAATCTCGTTGCCGTCTCT
>DATLXY010000084.1:0-6183 GCA_035575335.1 Nitrososphaera sp.
ATCCGCTGGCATGATTCTTATCCTAGCCACCAATCGAGCCATATCTAAGGTCCCTCGAAACCACACCCCACGCACTTGTAGGGCCTAGCAAACTCGCGGCAGGACTCGCATCTCCATATCAGGACATAGCCACAGCTTGGACAGTAATACTTGACGCATTCATCGTTAGGCATAATCGGCCTGCTGCATGACGTGCAGACCGGCAACTGTAACGGCTTTGACATATATGTGCAGTCTTCAGCCTAACCGAATTTATATCTTGCTTAGCTATGTCCGGTAAGGCGCCTGATCTCGTTGCCAAGGAACGTTTTTGCCACACGTGCGGCGTTCTTTGCGCCTAGAATCGTAGAAAGAGCGCCAGAATGAAAGTCAAAGTCGCCGCTCTGAGACAGTTCTTGGATTTTTTCCTGAGTCACCTCAGAGAACAGGTCATCTATAGCCTTATTGTCAAGTCGCTCCAGCAGCCTGCGCGCTAGTAACATCTTTTCAAATTCGGCTCCAAACATCGCCGTCCAGTTTCTCTGATAGTCTTCAAGCAAGCTATTGTCACTTTTCTTTTCTGCTTCTGCCAACGCCTGTCCTGCAAAGACACCACCTATCCCACACGTATAGATGCCGCCTGCAGTAGTTGGTTTACTCTGACCAGCTGCGTCCCCGACTACGATCGTCGTCCTGTCTGGTAAAACGAAATGCTTTACCGGTCCGTTAACCCATATCGGCGCGTATACCTTTCTGACAATGGAGCACTTGCCCTTACTGTCAATGTACGACTGGAGCGCACTGGCGGCATTGATTCCTCGTCCCGCCACGCCTACTTTGCCGCTGCCCTCACCAGTCGGAATTACCCATGCAAAAAAGCCGGGATAGCGTTTACTGTCAAATACTACTTCGATTGCGTCGCGTTCTATCCATGGAGCATGCACTTCGTACTGGGCCGACTGCAGCACACCTTCCCGGTCCCTAGTGATTAATGAAGCGACACCCCTCGCGTCAATCAAATATCTGCAGTGGAGATCGCCTTCCGATGTCTTGACCACACAATGGCCGCGGTCATCTTTCGAAAATGACCGCATTGCGCATCTGACCTTTATTTCTGCACCTAACTTTTGCGCTTGAAATGCTATCTGCTTGTCGAAGGCTCGCCTGTCAAGGACTATTACGTTTTGTTTTTCTGCACTAATTTCAAAACCGTTGTTTGGAGAACGGATTCTCGCTCTTGCAATCTTGGTATTTTGGACTGCATTTGAGTCGGGCACTACACCAAGTTTTTGGATACCTGACCAGCTAACAAGTCCTCCGCAATGTTCAGGAGTCCCAATCTCGGAATCCTCTTCCAGCACGGCAACCGACAAACCACCTGCAGCTGCCTCTCGCGCCGCAAGAAGGCCAGAAATGCTCCCACCTGCTACTATTACATCATAGTCTGACATACCTCGAAAGACCAGCAATCTATTTTTCACTCTGTTAATTAATCTATGGTTGGGAAACTCGTGGATTTCAAGCAGGTTATGGTCGTTCGCAGGGACCTTGGGATGGGTACGGGTAAGATAGCGGCCCAAGTTGCACACGCAGCTGTTATGGGAGCAGAGAGAACCAAGGCGCACAAGCGCGAATGGTTTGATGCATGGTTCGAAACCGGTCAGGCCAAGGTAGTGGTCAAGGTTAAGAGCATGGAAGAGCTGATGGATGTAAGAAAGCGCGCTGAAAGCCTTAAGCTACCGGTAGTGCAAGTGCAAGACAGTGGTCTCACGCAGATACCTCCGGGCACTACGACCTGCATCGGAATTGGTCCTGCGCCGGCAGAACTCGTGGATAAAGTGACCCGAGACCTAAAGCTCCTCTAGCGCCTGCTTATCATTAGTATGCCAATGATTATCAGGCTAGTCGCGACTGCCTGAAAGATGCTTATCGATTCCCCGAGAGCAAGTGCAGCTATTACGATTCCAAATATCGGTGTCATCGAAAAGATTGACATCGTCTTGACAGTTCCTATCCTCTTAAGGCCATGAAGGAAAAACAAAAGTGCTGCACCGAACCCTAAAACCGACATCGCTACTATGACAAGCCAGAGGTCAGGTTCGATACTGGCTATAACCGACCACTTTCCAACGGCAAGCGCTATCATTAGGAGGACAAAGCCACCCGAAAGACTCTTGACCATTGCTATCTTGGCAGGACTCACATTCGAGGTCAAACGCCTGCTGAGATTGTTATCAATGGCCCACATGAACATAGAAACCAGAATCATGATGTTACCTTCGTTTAACTCTATTATTGTATCTGAGAGCTCAAGATCGGTGGTAGCCATGAACAATCCTATTACAACCAGAACGACTGCAACAATTCCTATCTGTCCGCGTGGTCTTTCGCTAAAAAATATTGCCGCGAGTATCAACGTGAAGATTATTTCGCTGTTGGCGAGTATGGCGGCGTCAGATGCTTGTGTTTTCTCCAGCCCGTAGAGCAGAAACACGGGCGCTACGATAGCTCCAAAGATCGTTATGATTGATAGGTAGAAGTAGTCACGCCTTGTTTCCAGTCTGAAAGATGCCTTTGCAAAAGGGATCAAACTCAAGCCGGCAATTGTGTAAACTACTGCCGAAAGCACAAGTGGATCGACGGTTTCAAGTGGCACCTTGGCAAGAGTGAATACCGATCCGAAGAGAGCCGAGGAAACAAGAACCGATAGGTATCCGAACACTACATACCGACTTTGTTCCTCTGCTTTTTCTCTGGCCAAACCAACAAATTACGCCATAGTGATATTTCTGCCTATTCAAGAAATTCTCGGGATGGCACTAGAGATATATGGTGGAAGAGACGTTTTTCTCTCGTGTCTGGCTCATCCCGCAGCAGGTCGGGTTCTTCATCAAAAAAGGTCATAGTTTATGCAATAATTGGGATAATAGCTGTGGCTGCTGTTTCTGTTTCAGTTTTCGCACGCCCTTCGACAACTCCTAAAGATGGCAGCAGCGATGCTGAAGCGAGGGAAAGATTCGAGAAGATGTGGTGCGGGCCCGATGCGAGGGCAAATTCGAATGGATACATTACAGAATTTGTCTTGCCAAAGGAATGCGAAATGCCAGTTGGCATTGCAGTTGACGGTGACCAAGTGTGGTATGTCTCTTCAAAGCAGGGACTTCTAGGTACCTACGATGTGTCTGAAGGTACCTTTGAGCAGTACAGGATCCCAGTATGGCCTTCCCTTGACATGCCATTTACTAGTCTAGCGTCGTGGTCTTCTTCCTGGTCTGTTAAACCAGACGGTAAAGGCAATATCTGGTTCACTGACGAGAAGAACAATGCCCTCTGGAGATTTAACAAAGCTTCAGAATCCTTTGAGATGTTCCCGGTTCCCGCAAGATATCCTTCCGCCATGGATTTTGATTCTAACGGCAATATCTATTTCATCGGGATAAATTCGAAATCGCTCTTTTTCGCCGACGTCGCAGAAATGAGGAACGCCACTTCTGAAGGAATCACCGAAATCCCCTTGCCATTGGACGGCTTTTCAGGTATCAACCCTGGTATCATAACCGCTGGCATGATGGTTGTGGACAATGAAAGGAATGATGTTTGGGTTTCACTCCTTGCTTTTCAACGTAAAGGCCAGCTATTCCAATACGATATTGATTCGAAACGGATCGTAAAGGTTGTGGATCTCCCGGCCGACCTAAGCTCACCTGTTGGTGGAGCGATCGATAACTTCGGTGACCTTTGGATCGGTGATCATGGCACAAACACATTCTTCAGGTACAGTCCTGCAACAGGCGAGCTCACCAAATTTACAACATCTATGGTCTCGCCAAGGATTTTTGGCAGAGATACCGCTCCTTCTAGTGCTCATACTTGGCCCTATTGGCTGCAGAAGGCAGAAGATGGTTCAATTTGGTTCAATGAGCACACGGGCAACAAGGTCGCACGCTTTGACCCTGAAACACTCACTTTGACCGAGTACTGGGTACCATCGCAGAATCCAAACTGGGCAGCTTGCCCACCTGGTGCAACCACCTGTGGCATTGCGAATGCCATACAGTTTACTACCGGGCAGAATGGCCAAGTGTGGTTTTCCGAATGGACTGAAAACAAGATAGCGCGGCTGGATGCTACAAAACCGATTCCATTTGCAATCTCTGCAACTGATGAAATAACGGTCGCGAGAGGTGATAGTGTAGAGATTCGAGTCACGGTAAACGCCCGCAGCGAATTTAGCGGCAGGATGATTGCATCTGGAACGTTTACCTCCAACGGGATGCTTGGCAATTCGACAGGGATATTCAGTGAAGAGATCGTGTCATTGTCTGGAGGATCAAAACAAGTATCCTACACGTTCACACCTGCAGAAGACCTTGCTCCAGGAAAATATGTTATTATGGTTGGAGCCGAAAATGATGAGGTTTCACAACTAAAGGCTGTCCTAGTCAACGTAGTCTAGCAGAGTCGTTGTTCTGAATTTGTACCGATTATCTTGAATCTGACAAGCCTAATTAAACTTCGCATGAGTAGCGCAAAGCTATTGTAGTTTGGCCCTTTCCCGCTCGGGATAGTGGTCTAGATAACATTTCTCCCACACAGGGTACCAATGGCAGACTTTAGGTAGGTGCAAGGATTTGTAGGCAGGCGGGGTTTGCCCCCAGAAGTCACATTCCTTGTATCAGCCTTTGAGATTGGCGGCGTAATAGCAGTGTTTGCAGGAATTATGACGAGGATCACGGCCGCCCTCTACAACATATTGATGCTGGCAACAACATCTGTGGTCAAGCTGTCGAGAGGTTGCATGGGTTGTTTCGAGGTTCACCTGCTGCTCGGTCATGGTAGCCAGCTATTCATAGCAGGACTGGGAAGGATTTCGATTGAGTTGGATGTGCTAAAAGGGGGAGATATGACCGAGGGGGAAGGCGCTCTTTCTGAGAGGAGCTCACGATTCGTTAAGAATGACGACTCCTGGCATCTCATCGCCAGCAAGATAGTGAAGGGTTGCCCCACCACCCGTTGACACGTGGCTGACCTCGTTCTCGGCCACTCCTGCTTTTTTCATTGCCTCTAGCGTATCACCTCCTCCTATGAGAGTCGTGCTCCCACGCCAGAACGCAAGGGCCATACTCTTGGCAATATTCACAGTCCCGTTTGCAAATGCCTTTATCTCGAACAGACCCATAGGGCCGTTCCAGAAGATGGTTCCTCGACGATTGCCACCTACTTCTGCCGAATAACGTTCTACGGTCTCGCTACCAATGTCAAATCCTGCCATATTATCCGGAATGTCTCCTCTTGCCATTGTGACCGAGTTGTCGTTTGGTGAAGTGGCACAGACATGATCTGTCGGCAGCATTATTTTGTCCCCGTATGTTGCAAGAGCCTTAGTGACCCACGGCAGGTGTTCTTCATCAATGAGTGACTTGCCTGTCTTGATTCCCTTTGCCTTAAGAAACGTATAGGCCGCTGCGCCGCCGATTATAACCTTGTCTGCCTTTGGCAACAGGTGCTCCAGTGCGCCAATCTTATCCTTGATCTTGACTCCGCCCACCACAAGAGTCAATGGCTTTTTCGGGTTTTCTCTTATCATCGAGAGGTATTCTACCTCTTTACTTAGGTTAAACCCTGCAATCCGAATATCAAACAACCATGCAGCCCCGTAGGTGGAGGAATGCTTTCTGTGCGAAGTGCTAAAAGCATCGTTGACATAGATGTCTGCGAGTGACGCGAGCTTCTTGCTGAATTCAGGATCGTTCCGTTCTTCTTCTGTGTGAAAGCGAAGGTTCTCAAGTAAGAGCACGTCTCCTTTGTTCATCTTTTTGATTTGATCCTCTACTTCAAGACCCACACAATCATCTACGAACCGTACAGGTGTGGATTTTCCTATGATTTCTGACAGGCGCTTTGCGACTGGTGCAAGCGAGTACCGCATATCGCGACCCTCTGGCCTACCGAGGTGCGAAGCCAGTATGACCTTTGAGCCGCGTTTTGTAAGGTACTCGATAGTTGGAATCGACATGCGTATCCTATAGTCTTCACCAACACATCCGTTGTTTACAGAAACGTTAAAGTCGACTCTTACAAACACTCTCTTGCCGTCAAACTGAGCATCAGAAAGGTCGGTAAGGTTTCTCAGGACCAATTAAACGATCGGTAATCTTAAGGGGTCTAATTTATCTTTATTATTGTCTTAGAGCCTATCCCAAA
>DATLXY010000085.1:0-3880 GCA_035575335.1 Nitrososphaera sp.
TGCCGCTAGTCTCAATAATTCTGCCGGTAAAAAATGAAGAGAGTCACATTGCGGACTGCGTCAAGTCATGCATAAACTCGACATATCCAAACAAGGAAATCATTGTAGTAAATGATGGTAGCACCGACGGCACAGCGAAAGTTCTTGATGAAGTGTACCGAGCAAATACAATCCCAAACCTACACATCATACATCTATCAAAAAATGTTGGTAAGAAGAAGGCTATAGAAGCTGGTGCAAGTATCGCCAAGGGTGAGATCTACGTTTTCATAGACAGCGACTGTGAGATGGCGCCAGATGCCGTAGAGAAATTTGTCAGGATCTTTAGTTCAGATCACACCGTTGGCGCAGTAACCGCTCATGGGAGGGTAAGAAACGTGAGTGAAGGGAATGTCCTCAAAAAAATCGAGGACGTATGGTATGACGGTCAATTTCGCATCGTAAAAGGGATGGAAAGTTCATTCTCATCAGTGACATGCTGTTCTGGTGCCCTGAGTGCATACAGGAGGATTGCAATCCAGCCCCACATTTCATCTTGGGCTCATGAGAAATTCCTTGGCAGAGAGTTCAAGTTTGCGACAGATAGGCGTCTCACGGCATACGTTCTGGCCGGCAGGCCGCCTGAAACACCGCAAGAACCGACGACAGCAGAAGATCGTAATCCAACACTGCTGCAGACAGGCAACGACGACCTAGAAGCAATGAAGATGTCCCGTGATCCTGATGATGACATTCCAGAAGAACCTTCTAGCAACTGGAAGGTGCAGTATAGCCCGAGCATACATGTATCGATTGGCCCTCCTTCCACATTCACCGCCTTCATCAGGCAGCAAATCCGATGGCGCAAGAGCTTTATCCGTAGCATATTTGCCACCGGCAGCATATATTGGAGGAGGCCATTTCCGGCAGCGCTTCTGTACTATCTGCAGATGGCATTGAAGCTCTTTCGCCCCTTCATAGTTCTCAAGACCCTCGTCCTGCTACCGCTTGCCGGGGACTATATCACTGGCTTCCTCTTTGTTTCGGCCGTACTTTTCACGGGTATGATCTATGGTATTGATTTCCGGCTGCGCAATCCCGGGAGCAGTTTGTGGCTGTACAGGCCAATAATGACTTTGCTTTCAACGTTTGTCCTATCTTGGCTTCTCATATATTCTGCAATTACAATCCGCAAAATGTCATGGAGGTAAGGTAAGAAGAAGGAAGGAAGGAAAACAAGATGCGTAAGGCAAGGATCCGCAGCAGAATGGATACTATACTGGCGGGAACAGGGATGATGATAGCCTTCTCGCTTATACTCCTAAAGCTGCTCAGCCTTGTGGAGACACCCGATGCAAGTTCATCTGAAATTGTTGCAAGTTATTTCCAGCGCCACTATGTCATAATCCAGTGCCTCTGCACCACATTACAGTTAGATCACCTTGTATTGTGTAGATAGGTTTGCGGAGAGGACAACGAGGCGGGTAGTCTTAATAAGAATTGATAATATGACAGTCGCGATAAATGTAATGTTTATACTATCTTGTTAGGGTAAATACACTTGCGCTTCCATATACAGATTAATGTTGGATAATGGAGAAAAGCCAAACACCAACTCCCTTTCATTGGAAAATGAAGCATAACTTGATCTCTTTTAGTACAAATTTCAGAGCAATGGTCATTGGCAGTCTTTCTTTTCTGCTACTATTGCACATTGCAGTTGGCGGACAGCTTACGAGCCAAGAGAATACAAGCGGAATTGGCAATTCTGACACTGTATTTATCAGTGCCTACGCGCAGACAAGCGACCCCAATTTGAATGGCACCGTGGAGAACAACACTGGTAACAGCCGCTACAATAATAGTGAAACCATTCGAGGAACTACGGTGACCTTTGATAATGGTAATAATAAGAGTGCCCAGACCGACAGGCTCGAAAACATCCCCTCATTGAGAGAGATAAGGGGCCACGTTGGGGGCATGATCGCTGAGGATTCTACTGGCGGGGTAATAATGGAGGAAGGAGAGAACAAGACCGCTCGATCTATTCGGAGCGGGGAGGAATACGTGGTGACGGGTCATTGGAGGGTCGTCGCCAACCAAAGTATTCTGGAAAGGTTCGTTACAAACTTGACTATTGCACGAATTGACGGAATGGAATCACACATTATCATAATCGAAGACGTTGGACCTCGATTTGATATCAACCACACTGGCAATATCATGACATCACGGTTTCCAGCAACAATTTATCGCAACAACTTTAACCTTACAACCGTTACAGTACCAATTCAGCTAGAGCTCAGGGGCAACAATATTGCGCAGTTTAGTGTAGACATCGACGACGAGAATATTGATTCCTTGCCAGTAGCGCTGCAGATATTGCGGCTCATTGATGAAGAGCCCCTGTATGGGACAGTGCAGATAGTGACGACGGTAGCGAGCTAGAAGCGACCTTCACTCTCTATCTCACTGACATCTTTTATATTGTTTCCAGTGCAATGTTAGTTTTCAGTAAAATTTCACAACAGGTTTTATCGGAATGTTCAATAGTTCAGTGGTTCAAACAGGTGAAGGAGGACCCACTGGAGAGTTGCAGTTGACATTCTTTGCCAATGATCAAAAAGTTACGCCGTTGCTTGAAGGGTCTGAATGCAATGGCACAGCTGCCGCTTGCCTGAAAATAATGAACAAGCCCCTCATAGTACACAACATTGATGCTCTGAACAGGACCTTAAAGGGGAAAATAACACGCGTGGCAATTCCAAAAGATCTAAAGGATATAATGGACACAATAAACCAGCACTGCCGGGATATCAACGTCAGGGAAATCGACGATGGAAACAACAATTCCTGGATCGGGTCGGACAATATGATTAAACAGCAAAACTACGGCGGCGCAGTCTTCAATTGGTCTGAGGATTCGATCAGGCTGCCTATTAACTCGGTAATACATTCATCATCACCTGAAAATATCAAGGTGGAGTTGATAACATATCCGTGGAATTTCCTGGCAGCTATCCAGAGCCTGCTCAAAGAGTACGTTACAACCACGTATATCTCGCCCTCCGCGAAAGTCAGCAAGACTTCGGTCATTGAGGGGCCCTGCATCATTGAGGACAACGTGGTTCTTGATGACTTTTGTAAGATAAAGGGGCCCGCCTACATATCTGCAGGCAGTGTTGTCGGTATGTGTTCACTGATCCGAAGTTCGATATTGGGGAAGAATACCCGGATAGGGTTTAACTGTGAAATTGCCAAAAGCTTCCTTTTTGGCAACACCAAGATGCCTCACCAGAATGGAATACTGGACAGTCTCATAGGCAGCAATGTCTGGTTCGGCGGATACTCTGCAACAGCCAATGTCCTGCTAACAAGAGAGAACATCAAATTCATGATTAACGGGACTCTGCTGGACACGGGCACTGACCACTTTGGAGCTGTTGTGGGTAACAATAGTGTAGTAGGAGCCAATGTTCTAATTCTGCCTGGGAGGCAAATTCCTCCGAATAGCCGGATTCAGGCAGGAACGATTGTCCGCAAGTAAGAGTAATAAACAAGAAGGAAGACACTTTTTTCTTATTCCGTGGTTGAATTTTTCGTCCATGCAAGTGTTTGTCAGCGCTTCTGCTACTGCAGATAGTAATATCAGATACTACTACTCGGTCGCTATCCCGTAGATCGGCTGCCGTGAGAAGATCTCGTCAAGCTCGGGTTCTCCGAAGGTTATGGATAGGTTCCTGCCATTTACCACTAATATCGATACCGCGACGTTTTGCCATGACTGATTCTGGTTGACCTCTGATACGTCCACCGTGCCGCCAAGCACCACGTGTTCGTTTACCAGCTGGAACGAATTCATTGTAAAGTTGTAGATCGTGTAGTGCACACCATCGCTCCC
>DATLXY010000086.1:0-2012 GCA_035575335.1 Nitrososphaera sp.
GAAGAGCTAGACGATCCTAGCTATACGAGTTACCCTAAGTTAACAGAGCCTACCGGCTGGTTCTCCGAAAGGCGGTTAGCCCGAGTCCTGCAACACCGCTGCATGCTCTCAGTCCCAACGACAGAATGCTACATATGCCTAAGAACCGTATCGTAATTTACTCGTTTCAATTATGAAAAACAGTACGGCAATGGGGTTAGTCACGTTTTTTCGGAAAAAGAATTTTTCTATTGGTGATTGATAAGAGTGGGGCAACACATCGTTTAGGGCTGTGCTGCAGCGACGTTAGCTAGGAATTATTTTTCCCTCGGCTAACTCCTGTGTACTGGGACGGGGAGCTGTGCTGTATACCATATGCCTGTCCGTCATCTATAATCAAGACTGCTGATATTGGACTCACTTTAGCCCTTGGGGAAACCTGTTATGATCCAAGCAGAAGATTGCCAGTTACATTGTCAACCATGAGGGGACTGCAATTTTGCTACCATCTAGGCGCTGCTTTCAAACTTCTCCTTGAGGTATTGTATCAGCTTTATGGCGTCGATTTCTTTCAGACTTTTCCTGTTAGATTCTATATAGCTAGCAAATGAGTCAATCTCGTTAGCTAGACTTGGATATTTGCGCTTTGACTCATCGACTATATGTACATAGTTGCGGTGGGGAAAATAGATCTCTTTGGCCACCTTGGCAATCGCCACCTTGGTCTTCTTGCTGATGAGGCCTTTCTTGTGCGCAAGAAAGAGGTTGTAGCGTATATCTATCATTGCTTCTGATTGGAGCCGGTAGTCGTCTCCTTCATGCGCGAACGTGACTGCTACTTCATCGTCAGCGTTTAGCTTTCCGGATTTGTACAGCTGGAATATCTTGCCTACTCCCACCATGCCGAATTTTTCAAGCTCAACTGCGCGCAGCGCGCCAAGGCTCGCAGCGCCGGCAACAAGCACGCCGGCCTTTCTTACCAGTTGGTACACTTCAATTGGTGTCGGAGGGTAATCCTGCAGGAACACACCGTCAACAAACCCTACCATGGTAACATTTGGGTCTGCTGCCAGCCGCAAGAAGTCGCCCTTTTTTGCAGGAGGCCTGTAGTGTGCATCAAAAATTTTTCTGGCCTTTTCGTGGCTCAGCGATGGTCCTAAGAATATTATCGGCTTCATCTCTTCCACTGTCGAAAACAGGCCCTTGCGCGCCAGCCCATCACGGATTTCGTTATCTTGAAGGTCTCCAGACCTGGCACTATCGCTCTAACAACAGGGATTCCAATATCCGGGTTCGTGAGATCAACGATTATAACCTGATTTAGTCCCACAGCTTGGAGCCGAGACAGTATCAGCTTGATGTCGTCAAGGATATCTTCGTTGAAAAACGTCCTGACTTCGGAAAACTTGATCTTTCTTGATGATGTAATGAACTGCCATGCGCGTCGGTCGTCCGTGTTCTGCTCACTGTACTTTATCTTGCGCAGGTCATCCCTTGCGCCCTGTATGTTGGCCGCCCTTGTCTGCGCCACCTCAGTTATTGCCCGCAAAAGAGCTATCCTGGCGTCCGGGTGCGTGCCATGTCCCTCTGCAAGGTAACCATAATCATGAGTGACCCATTCTACGCTGCTCGCACTGAACGTAGGGATTCCGATGTCGGAGGTTATGTCCTTTATTATAAGCGAGATGCCTGCCCGGTCGAACTTTTCAACGAGGTTTCTGACAGGCTCAAATCCAGTGTCTGAAATGTCGACATCGGGAAATATGGTTGGATCGTCCACGAACCGATCAGCAGGAATAGGGGGAAACTTCAATCCTGCAGAGCTCAGTGAATGATGCACTGTCCTCAAAATGTGGTATGGTATTGCACTTGCCCTCAGCTCGGCTAGGCTCGTGGCGTCCCTTTCGATTACCTCACAAAGCGCATGACATACAGCTTCTTCCATCACGTTGCCAGACGCAAGCCCGTTTGTGTGAAAATATGCATACGGGTTTACTGCAGGTGGGGGAGGTGTGTAGCGAAAGAGCGCCAAC
>DATLXY010000087.1:0-2566 GCA_035575335.1 Nitrososphaera sp.
TAAACGATACCTCTGGTCGGTATACGAGAATCTGTGACAAAAAGCCGAAAAAGATCCCGTAACCGACCGCTGCTAGTGCCATTATCTTCCAGTACTTCCTGTTAACGAATGCACCGGCGATAAAAGAGAACAAGCTGTTACTTCCAGCCGACCGCATCTGCTCTGAACGAATGATAGTGTAAGCCCCGTAGAATATCGACGCCATCGAAGCTGCGGTTATCACAAGAACCGCATAAGCGAGGTTGCTCAGTTGCGTGGCCTGCGCCGCAAGTGGGTCGGGAGAAGGTGTTGTGAGTCTTGAGTATATCAAGAAGGCTATGATGAGCGAGAACAAACCCACGAACAAGATTCGAAAGCCACTCTCTCGCAATCCCTCCCAGTGCTTTTCATCCATTTCGATGATAACTGAAAGCTCGGTCTCTAAATTAAATCCTATCGGATTCTGATACGAGTTCGGATGCAGAAGTACTGAAGGATAGATAGAATCATGACATCGAAACTGTAGGGAGCGTCAGCGAATAATTCAATAGGGACTGTTAAGAGCTGCCACAATTGCCAAAAAAAGTACAAGATCAATATATTCATTCTAGAGGAGTAAATGCATAGAAAAGAAAGAAACCTTACTCAAAAAATATGAACGTCCGAGAAAAACAAGTAAAATCAGCTCTAACATCGTAACTCAAAGAACACGATGATGAAATCAAGGCAGAAAAGAGGGGTCGTAGCACTGGGGATACTCGCCATATTCGTATACAGTGTAACCTAGCATACACCAAAAGCTATCATGGCGAAATGAACTCACGGTCTCTTGCTGAAATCTAACGTAATATTCAACACAAGGCAGTTTTTGAATATCAACTCGAATAATAATAAACCCATCAGAAGTCGTGAAGCGTGTTGCAGTCCTCTCCGTAGTGTAAGAAGGTGATGCAAGCCAACAAACGTTCAAGGCGGCTCTTGCGCGCAGACAGCATGAAGATGATGTATGGAAATACCAATAGTCACCTGTTCAATGACGATCATATCCGCTAAGAAGCTGAGTCGATTCATCACTTCGTAGGAACTTGTAGGCGAAGCAGGGAGGAAGAGCATCCGACAATACTGATAATCCCCACAGTAGATACGATCTAGATCTCCTAGACGGAAGGCTTGACGGAACCGTAAACTCTTAATTCTCAGAACGCATACAATACACACAATGCCAAGCAACGAAGACGAGGAATACGTTCCGGCGCGCATCAGCTACGTCGGATTCGCAGACCAACTTGGACTGGAAGGTGTGGTAGTGCTCAAGTCTGAGGACGGCAAAGAGTTTCCGATGCGCGCGTTTTCGGGAGAGGTTGCAAGGCATATTTCACGCTTTCAAGAGGGCGACAAGGGCAGTATCCCGACGATATACAACCTGGTTGAAGAAATTGCTGCGATGCAGGATCTCTTGTTGGTAAAGGTACATGTCTATCAAAGTGGCTCGGTTCTACGGGCGAATTTGTATTTTAAAACAAGGAACGGAGAGCTTGTGTTTAGGAACTACCGTGCTTCTGATTCAATAGCGCTGGCAGCATACTATGACATCCCTATCAAGGTCCGTAAGAACCTGTTCGAAGAGGCGATAGAGCGCTAGGTGATGATATCGAGCAGCTTTCTCTGAGCTGCTGCATCCTTGATCTCCATAGCGATTCTCCGACCTACACCCATCGTGTGACCAAAATAGTATTTTGTGTATGGACTAGTAGTTGCCATAATCGGGTTGCCGGGTACCCGCAAAGAAACATCATAAACAACAAAGTCAAGGTCTGTCGTTACGACGCTCTGCAGTGAAATCGGTCCTATAATCCCTGGTGGATACTCTTTTCTAACTACAATTGCAAACTTGTCTCCCATCTCAAACACCTTCTCCAGAAGCGACTCTCGGATGCTGGCAGGTGTGTGCCCCACCTCGATGTTTGAAGTCTGTAGATCAATTTCCATCTGTTGCTTTGCCGGCATCGAGACAAAATCGTGCAGATTGGTCTGCAGTCTCCTTTCTATTCCGAGGAACTCGGTCTCGCCCGTGAGTGGAGACACAAAGTAGTTCAAATTGAAATACGTGCCTGGCACGTACTCCTCTATCGTAGCCTTGTCCAGGTCTTGCTGGCTGATCAGGCCTTGCTCGATTTTTTGTTTTGACTTTTTCTCGTAATCTTCGTATGACGACACAATGAAAAATGCCCGCTCGAGCTTGCGCTTTGCCTCTTGCACCTTGACCATCGCGGGTCCATCGATGTCTGAAGGCTTTCGATACAGCCTTGGATGCCTAATGCCAGCCTTTTCCAGCAGATAGTACTGGTTACGCGGAGCTGTGCGTTCTTCTGCGCGCAAAAGCGATCGGTTGCCAAATATTGGAACCTTAAGATTATTCTCAATGTTGTCGTATCCGAGATATGCAGTAAATGCTCGATGTGCCACCATTATCACGTTGAGCTCGCGCAGTTTTTCCTGGTTCTCTCTGTTCATGATGTCGGAGAACTTGTCGAGCAGAATGATCTCGTCTACAAGCCTCTTGAACCGGCGGTACGGCAGATCCCTG
>DATLXY010000088.1:0-3305 GCA_035575335.1 Nitrososphaera sp.
TGTACTTCTATCTCGCCGTTCTCCTGTACAATCTATGGGTACTGCTGAATTACTATTACTACCATCGTAGTCACGTACCCGGTCGAATCATTGCAGACTCGCTGAAGGTGCGTATGTTGTTCTGGCTGCTATTCTTGCGTTCATACCTGATATCATAGAAGGAGGGCGTATGGGATGACTGAAATTTTGATCTACTGTAAAGCAGGGGCTTGCGGAGAATTTGTAAAGTAGCTTACACAAGTCCTGCACTACATTTTGCCAAAGCTCTGCACTAGGCTAAGCGAAGATCAAAGGGAATGAGCACGCCAAGTAGTACACCGATTATCACAGGCATCAACTTTCGCATTTTTGCGTTAACCTTTACTGCCTTTTCTTCCTCCTTGTGATCTACCAACCTCATCTGCATTACCATTGAGAGGAGGTTATTCAAGAACAGGGCATAAACCACTATCATGATCTTGTCAATCAAAGTGAGGTATCCAATAGGCGGAAGCTGGTTTGCTGCATTAAGATGTGCCGCAACTGCAGCAAGGAGTGTCGAAGCTGCCAGACCTATCCGTGGTGGAAAATTCGTCGGGCTCATCCAAAATGCAAGCATTGCAATAGTAGTGATTATGATTATTGGAAATATGGTCTTTAGGAAGGAGGACAGTGGTGCACGCTCTATAGTAAAGGTGAATATATATCGGGCATAAGAGGCATCCGGATAGTGATGAGTAATTACTTCTGACCTGCTTGTACCAAGTGTCCAGCCAGGGACGTTAACCAAGCTGTCAAATCCACTCGCCGCGGTATCCGGGACAAATGTCAAATTTTCAATGGTTTCAAAACCCTCTATCTCGACTGTCACCTCTTGTTTGTCAAACGGGTAGTTGCGGAAATCCATATTCTTCAGAAATGTTCCTTTGACCCGCGCCTCGTAATAGTTTGGCTCGATGCGGACAGGCTCGATTCTTACATTCAGAGCATTCATAAAGTCGACTTTGGGTGGGTTTTGAACAAAGTCTACATCATTATCATCTGAGGCCAGCCAGTAGTAAAAATCAAGATCGTAAGAACCAATTTGCATGTCGATCTTGCCTACGTTGATCAGGTATACTCCAATTGTGTATTGCTTGATTGTAGGTGGTGAACTAATAACATCATCATCTTGAGCAAACGATTCCGTAAATAGTCTGCCAAATGTAATGTCAGCGATACTGACTAGTAAGAGCAACATCGTTAAAGATCGTATAATGGATTGATATCTCATAAAGTGACTCAAAGTCTTATTGATCTACTATATTATTGTTAGAGAAGAACAATTTAGCCTGATGAAGGGTATTGGAAACAGAAACCCCGCACACTCTTTAGAGGTGATTGGGAGGATGAATTTGTTTCCCCTGCTGTTAACTCAAGGTAGTTCGTATAGCTAAGGCTATCCTAGTTTTTCCATCGAAATATGAGAAAAGCCAGAACAGACCAAGAGATATAATCACATCGCCTTTACTGGTGTATTTCAATTCCAGGAGTTTCAGGCTGGCAGCCAAATCCTTGACGCCGATCAAAAAAAAGCCATGTAGCTGTTTGGAAATGGGTACAGAGATACGCCTACGCGGCTGACCGGTATCGTAAAGGGAGGTGTCTTGTACGCGCGATATTCGTTGAAGTGTCTGGCCACGCACGTATCCCGTCAGAGGACAGTTTTCGTGTGTTATACTGCTGTCATTTCTTCAAGCGGTTGCATGGGGAGGAGATATGGCAGAAAGCCAGTATTCACAACACATACACATATACATACACATATACATATACATACATGCACATACGTACACACGGACGGCTCTCGATGGTACAGAAGCCTCCAGGTGGCTCCGGCTACGCAATTATGCGGTTCACATTATTTCTGGCCAGGGATTGAGGCTAAGTTAACCGCTTAATCACCATGCTACTTTTAAAGAAGCTGTCATTACTGGTTCTCATGGCTCCAGACGAAAGACTCGTACAATTCTTGAAGAACGGAAAGGACTGGGAGAGGAAGGCCACAAGCATACCGGGAGTATTCCTCCTAAAGCTGCCCCAGTTCAAGGGAAGAGCGCCATCCCTTGCCATAGAAGTAAACCCTGTTGATGCGTCCGGCGCCATGACCAAAAAGAGAGGCGTAGTCATCAGGTCGGCATCAGAGCTTGAAGAGATAACTAAGCTGCTGGTCAATCCAAAGATAGAGCAGCTGGCACGTAGCATCGATGAAGTCAACCCAGAGAGGAAGCCTGCTTCAGTAGTGAAGGCGGGCGAAGACGTGTTCGAGATCTGAAAAAGAAGCTGTAAAGCAGGTGCTTCAGCAACTTTATATGTATATACTACGCTGTATATACGTATATACATGGCAGCCTCTACCACAGAAACGGCGGCAAGGAAAGTCAAGTTGCAAAAGGTAGGCAATAGCCTTCGGGCCACCATTCCAAAGGACATGGCCGAAATGCTTTCGCTAAAAGAAGGTGATACTGTAAACATCATGATAACCCTTGGGGATGACGACAGAGCAAAGATAGTGATAGAGAAGATCCAAGACGACGTGTCAACCATGGCAAAGTTCTATGGCGTGCTGAAGGTGAAGGAGGTCAAAAAATGGCCAGGCCCAGAAGAGATAAAGAGCATCTGGGAATAGATTCAAACGTCCTTGTGGCATACCTAGTAGCTGCGCATCCAGACCACGGAAGAGTCCATAGTCTACGCAACAGGGGTCATGCCGTAAATCCGACAGTAATACACGAAACCTACCACGCTTGTGTATTCAAACTGAAGGTCGAACCGTGGGATATGACTGACTTACTTCTGGAATACATGAGAGGGGCATTATTTCTCAACACAACGTATGGTATAGTAGTGCTGGGATTAAAGATTGCTAGGGAGTATGGCATCGGCGGGCGTGATTCTCTTATCCTAGCGTCCTACTTGATGTCTGGTCGTGTTAGCAAACTTGTGACACTTGATAGGGCCTTGCTTGGATTAGGAAAAGTGAGCCATGGCGGCCGCAGCCTCAAGATAATATCGCCAGATAGCCTCTGACTGAGTGGGGGGATTGATTATGCCTGCTGACGGAAGAAGTAACAATGACCCCGCACTCTACAGTAGATCAAAATTTCAGTCATCCCATACGCCCTCCTTCTATGATATCAGGTATAAACGCAAGAATAGCAGCCAGAACAACATACGCACCTTCAGCGAGTCTGCAATGATTCGACCGGGTACGTGACTACGATGGTAGTAATAGTAATTCAGCAGTACCCATAGATTGTACAGGAGAACGGCGAGATAGAAGTACA
>DATLXY010000089.1:0-6852 GCA_035575335.1 Nitrososphaera sp.
GCTCCAAGGATTTGTGGCTGCCAGCTTGAATTGAAATACACACGTACAGGCCGTAAGTGATTACAGCTTGGTCTGTCCTCATCTTTCTCTTCATGTCGCAATGAAGAGCTAGGACAATCCTAGCTTTACGAGTTACCCTAAGTTAACAGGACCGAATAATGGAATGGAATAGAATAATAAAGACATACACAAAGTTGGTTCCATTGGCCAAAACATGGCTGCGGAACGTTTCTGGGAGCTGGCGGGATGTCAGCTGCCCGTGTGGCAGTACTTTTCATTTCCGGGGAGAGATAGATGAGCTCTTTTCATGGGAGCGAATCCACCTGCGCCACATGGAGTCTGACTTTGAAAATCACGAAATGCTCTCCTTTTATCCTAAGGACATGGTAATAATTTATCATTCGACGAGCGGTTACGTCATTGAGCGTAGAAAGCACAGGCGAGATGATATACCAGATCCACCATGCGCGGCTTTATGGTCAAATAAAGCTCGCCGGCGTCTGATATCCAAAAAATCTTGGCTCTTGGCCGTTGGTCATTTGTCACAAATCGTGTCATTGTATTATACTTTCTGGATCTTATTCCACCATTCCCATGGCTGATAGAATATAATCGAGTATTCAAAAGATATCAAGGCGATCGTCAAGCTTCACATGCCTTGCTACTGCGGATTCCTATCCAAACTACGATGCTCAAATTAGAATAACCTGATATTAGCCGCATACAAGAAATTGACGGTTCTTGATGATGGGTAGCATAATTTTTGAAGGTAGTAACATCACAAGATCATCGATAACTCGTATAAGCTATATCTGCATGAAGTGCTTTCGCATGGGAGTAATTGGAGAAAAATGGCGCTGCCCAAAATGTAACATCGATGTGGGCGGCAGCATGAGCGAGCTAAAGAGTCACATGAAAAAGGTTCATGCTACAAAATTCGACACAAGAGTCGCAGCGGCATAATTCAAGATACTTCCGGGGAGGGCAGAGTTCAGACCATATCCCCCTCTGGTAATCGTACGGCCACATGTTAATGGAGGAAAAGAAGACGTCTCTTGAAAAAAGCAAAAAGCAGGTAGAAGAATTAAAGGCGGGCCCGGAGGGATTCGAACCCTCGACCTAACGCTTAGGAGGCGTTCGCTCTATCCAAGCTGAGCTACGAGCCCGCGCAACTGTCCAACTTTTGAAGCGCCAATTTAAGTATATAGGGAAAAACTAGCCTCTCAGAACCTATCCCAAAATTATTGACATCCCAGTATCAGCCGCATGACAGCTACGGATTTAGCTTGATGCCACATCTGTCTCATATGTAACTCGCGTCCGCAGGAAGAAGAAAAAAGCACCTCTCCACAATAAAGAAGATTATTCCAGGCCATGTCTGGAACGAGGTAAAGGACATACTACCGCCTTAAAAAGCCGCCCAAAACAGTAGGGCGCCCCATTGTACGGTACAGAACTGTGCTTGATGGCATCCTTATGTACTGCGCATAGGATGCCAGTGGAAGTCGCTGCCAAAGGAGTACGGCTCCGGTTTGACCTGCCATCGGAGGTTCCAGGAGTGGGTCAGGTCAGGTGTATTCCAGAAGCTGTGGGTCAGGCTGCTTGAGGCATATACGACGATACCCGCGGAATAAAATGGAGATGGCGGCAGTCGCATGACAACGCGTCTAGGGTTGAACACATTCAGGACCATGATGTGACCTTGAACGCCGGAGAGGTGTGTACTCTTGCCACCTCTGCGTCTACGGAAGCTAGGCCTGTAGAGATTGTATTGATTCTATGAATCAGAGAAAATCCAGCCGTATTTTCGCCGTGGCTGTAATTGTCTGCAGTATTTGCCTATTTGGGTGTAAATACAATGACCTGCGGCTTGCGCCCCACCTTGAAATCAGGTTCTCGCCAATCATCTGGAAAATATTCCTTACCTTTGTTTACAGTCCACTGCAAGCCTGCATGACGAGCAATCATTACAAGCTCGCGGAATGTTTCGCTGTCTTTTTCGATGTCTGTGAGAATCCGGAATGTCCCATCGTGTTTCATTTTTTTTGCTAGGACTTCCATCATCGACCGAAATGAGCTCTTGCTCTCCACGGTAGCAGGCATAGAGTGTTCGGGCAGCACCATGAAGAAATTGTCTATCGACCTGTCGGCTATTGCCGGGAGGAGCTTTTCGGTATCTCCCCAGAAGGCAGAAGCATTCTGGGGGTCGAGTTCAGTAAATTTCGACTTGGCCTTGAACACTTCACTCTGATCCCTGCCTATCCCTATGAAATACTCCCCCCAATTGTTCGTAGCCATGGCGTGGAGCAATTCTCCCCTCCTCATACCAATTTCAAGGTTGACGCGAAGGTACATCTTTCTCGCAGTAGCAATAGTCCTGTTGAGCTGAGTAGATGGATTGCCTTCATGGAAGAACTGGTATATCAGGTTCCACCGCTGTCTGAAAATGTACGGAAAGTGCTTCATACCAAGTATTTCCTTAAAGACCTTGTTTTCTGCAAAATCTGCAAAGAATGCATCAGTCCTAGGTACGGCTTCAAGCTTAGGCAGGTTAAGCTCATCATAGAGATTGGTAACTCTGTCCCACGCTCTGACCGGATCTGAACCCATGTACGTTACGGCAAGGTCTGCCAGCCACAGGATCTCTGCGAGCAGTTCAACCTTGGTAGCATTCTCCCCCTTCTCAATCAATTCTGCTTTTAGCCGGGCAACCATCTCCTGAGCAAGTTTTTGTTTAGCGAACGGAAAGTCGGTTCTCCAGATCAGCATTTTTGCCATAACGCTTTCAGTCGGACTCCATTCGGGCTTGACATATTCTGGGTGTGTGGTGGCAAACTCTTCCGGCGGCATCAGGGGTGACTGGAACGCCCGGAAATAGTTTGTAAATTCCTCCTTTCCCATAGTAAAGTAGGCGTCAAGTATTCTGCTCCTTGAAATCTCCTGTATTGTTCGGGCAACGCTTGGTCCCTTCGGCCCCTCGCTGGATGCGAGAGGTTGTGCGGGGTCATAATCATGCAGGAGCCCTGCCACTAGCACAAGCTCGTAGTCCTTGGAACCAAACTTAAAGTCCTCGAACTCTTTTGGAACCATGTGGAGCGCCATGTATGACACTTCAAGCGAATGGTGGAAACTGTGGTATTCGCTTGCACCTTCGCCAAGCCCAAGACGTGTGTACGCGTTCTTCAGGAACTTTATGAGTATGTGCAGCATATCTATCCGGCTCTGCGGAATCCCTTTTTCTGAAGCAAGTTCTAAAAGCGATTTGATGAGCACGTCGTCTTTCACGTTTGCCAGACTGGCATTCGTCTCGTCGACGCTCCGCTTCTTGGCACCTGGGAAGCTCTTTATTACCTGGCGGTAGACTATCCTGAGGGGTAAGCTCTTGTTCAGATAGATACCAATGCCTCCCCATGGGTATCTAATCCTCTGCCTTTCCCACTCGGCAACTTCGTCTGATGCTGCCACAATCTTCCTGTTGAGGTCCGCTACGAGCTCCCTCAACTGGCTACCCGCGATATCTGCAAACCGCTGACGCTCGGTATTCATTACCAGCCACTGCGGGATCTTGACAGAGTAGACATAGCGCCAAGATTTTGTTTCTTCGTTGACTATTTTTTCGCGGGTAGTTATAGCTGCGTTCTGATTGCCCGTGTGAAACGACAGATCCTTATCCTTTACCACCTTTAACCGAACCTCCTTGCTGCCTGCCTGCAGGCTGAGAAATATGTGCCAGTATTTGCCCTTATCCATCCATGCAGGAACCTGCATCTCCTTGTCCCAAAAGTCAATTGGACCGGATGGAACAAACCCGGCCTCGTAGTCCTTTGTAACTGGATTGTAGGACTTGTATTCGTATTCACCTATCATGGGGTCGAGCCTACGAGCTGCGTCCCTTGCATCGAGTATAGTCTGGACTGACTTTGTGAATTCACGATAGGCCATTACTCCCCAGATGGTTCCAAGAGCGCTAAAGAGTGTGAAAATTGCAGAGAGAAGGTCGATAGGCTCTCCCACAAGATAGTCCGGTATGAGTGGTATGCCAAACCAGCCGGTGGAGAGCAAGCCGGCAAACGCCATGGTGATAAAGATGTAGCGCGCAAGGTTGTGATAACGTATGCTAAAGGGCAGGTTGATGCTGCCGCACGAGCAGTGATCGCGTTTATTTTCTCGTCCGCCCACGCTAGGTTCACATCTCAACCTGCTTGCCTGCCAATTGAATACGGTTCCGTGCACGATTATATATTGTCTTCACGGTTCCCCTCGCTCATTTTGCTAATTGCTGCGGAGAGTGCAGACCATGTCTCTGACTGGCGTACGCCCCACCTTTCATAGCATACTACCTGGTCTAGTCCTATCCTCGGAAGCCAGCCCGCGCGTTCCAAGTCCGGTTTTTCTGCAAACTCGCTTACGTATCCTAAGCACAGGTAAGCAACCGGCTTGATATGCTCTGGTATGCCAAGTATTTTTTCCAGATCCTTGTTTGAAAGGATGCTCACCCAACCCACTCCCACTCCTTCTGCCCTCGCCGCAAGCCACAGATTTTGAATTGCACAGGCGACGCTGTAGACGCCAGTCTCTTCTATCGACGTCCTTCCGAGAACAAATGGCCCAAAGCGGGTTGGATCATAAGTGACGCAAATATTGACAGCAGACTCCATGATTCCCTCCAGCTTTAAAGAGGCGTACTGTTTCTGGCGTGCATTGTCGTTGTCGAGCATGGATATGGAGCGTTCCCTCTCACGCATAAACGACTCTTTGACCTGCTGGCGAATCGCCCTGTCTTTTATCAGAATAAAGTCCCATGGCTGAGAGAACCCTACAGAAGGCGCATGATGCGCTGCGTTTAAAATTCGAAGAAGGACATCGTTGGGAATTTCTCTGTTTACAAAGTGAGACCGGACGTCCCTCCGCGAAAATATCGCCTTGTAAAGGCCATCTTTTTCGCTTTCTGTCAGACTCCAGTCGAGCTTCAATGGCGGCTATTTTGCGTGAGTCCCATTATTAGATTTACGCCATATGCCATAGCCGCTATGTCATTGTGAGTTCCCACGTTGTCATCATACAGATCAATTACCACCAATTTGCGGCCAAGTGATGTTGTTACAATCCTCGTAATTCCTTCCTGTCTGCAAATGAATCAGGAACATAAGCTCTCCATGCTCATGATATGGTGATCAAGTGATAACAGCACTTAGTTTGACATTCGACGGTAGCTATGGTCACTGATTTATGATTTGATAAGCGTTGTCTTTGAAAACCTTAAAGGGGTAGCAATCGAAATGCTCAGACAAGATTCTCCGGTCACTCATATTCCTCGCTGGGGAGCAACCGCTGGCGCGTGTTGCCGACTACAGAGTAGTATTACCTGGCCTCATCAGTTATTATTCTGCAATACGACAAGAGTCACACATCAAGTGCAGGATATTATTGCAATTCCGGGAAGATGGATCTTGCCTTGCGGCCATAACGAGTATGCGGAATGATATATAATAACTGACATATATAACACCAATCAATAATCGTTCGATTCGGGAGCAGAATCTACAACATATATTTGGGCAGGAAAGATTTCCACTAAGCGGGCAGGTGGTCTAGCTCGGTTATGATACCTCGTTGACATCGAGGTGGTCGGGTGTTCAAATCACCCCCTGCCCACTCGATCACCTTTTCCTGACCAAAAGTGTCAATATCTTACCTGTGAGAACGTCGTGATCGTAGGGCTGCGCCACGCCCACTATAAGCGTGTCCTGATCATTCAGCGGGAAGAGAAGCCCGTCGATATACTTGTAGTGGATCATGATAAAGCCCAGCTGGCCAAACTTGTCCTCGTTGGCTTTTGTGGCTTGAACTATCATTTCAATTTGTGAAATCATATGGCGGAACTCGTCTTCGTCTGGCACTGGGCCTCCGGATTTCACATGAGATGCGGCGAGTTTGCCATTTGACAGCACCATGGCAACTTCGACGCTGCCATGCAGGTCTGATACTGCCTTACACAGGTTCTGATAGTTCATGCTTCATGTTAGTAGATGCGGCCGAGCATAAAAATTCTAGTGCTCAGTCCTCGAGCTCAGTGGTACCCCTTGTAAAGATTTGCAAGTATTCCCGGGCCCAATCAACAAGCGGGTTGTCTGCTACACGCTGCGCGCCCGCTGCAATTCCTGAAATGAATGTCTGCCATCCAAGTCCCAATATGGCGAGCAGCAGAATACCAATGAGTACAGCTGCCACTATTGCACCCAAAACAGAATTATGCCTACAGCACGTGCCCTTAAGATTTCTGGAACCTTACTCTATTATTGCACCAAGTTGTCCGGAAATTTCTGGTGACAGGTGCTGCAGAAAACTGCGTTGTAAGAAGTGACCGAGTCGCAATTAGGACAGACTTTCAGGATATTTGTTTCTATCTTGACGCTCTTGCCGCATTCAGGGCAAAAGTTGGCGGCTTGTTGCAGAGAATAGTTGCAATATCTGCATGAAGTTGTATTAATGGCACAAGGCGGCGATAGAGGAAGAGGAGTAATCATCAGGTTGCTTTCTCGCTTTTCTAAGTGCTCAGAGGCGGCAGCTGTTGTTGCTGTGGCTGGTTCATCTCCATTCACCTGTTTTTCAGGCACCATTACCATTTGTCCCTGACCAGGCAGTTCTCCCCTTATTCCTCTCTGTACTAGCTGGCTCGCTCTCTGAGCGGCCCCCTTTTCGAGCGCAGGAAGTTTGAGCGTGTAGTCTGAAGAACGGAACTTGAAGTAAAGCTCGGTAGTGAAAATGCCGCACTTAAGCTTGATGGTCGATATATCATTGTAATTAATGTTCACAATTTCTGCCCTCAGCCCGAGCCATCCAAGACCCTTG
>DATLXY010000090.1:0-3190 GCA_035575335.1 Nitrososphaera sp.
AGCAGCAGCCGACAATGACAACAAGGACAATAATAACAATAACAAGCACATGCTCAGGACTCCTACCAAGAATGCTACGACAATAACAACAATAACAACGACTGCCAGCAGTGCCAGCGACGATAGTACTGTCACGACAACAACGACAGCACCAGCGCCACAACAACAGAAGGAAACATTTGCTCACATAGAACAATTAGTAACATCACCCATCATCCACTTTGCTCCTGGGTACAGACAAGGTGAAGAAATAGTTGCGTACGGGACCGCCGGCGGCGGCAGCAACAACAGCAGCAACAGCAACAACCAGCAACATGATGAATACCATGTCATCGGCGTCGCGTTTGAAGACAGCACAGGCGAACGTGACGGTACCGTCACCTGGCTCTGCCCCTATTGCCCAGACAGGTTTACGCTTTACTTCTACTACAGGTCACACCTCAAAGGCCCCCACCATGGTAAGCCATTCATAGGCAACCACGGCGAAGAGGCCTTCATCAGCGCAAGCAACGAATTCAACAGGAAGAACATGAAGCGTGTTTATGGCGACACCTGGCAGTGCACTCTTTGTAGCCGGAGTGGCAACAGGTGGTACATCACCGACCATGATTGCCCGCATTTTATCGCCACCACGGCGCGGCCATCACACTCTCCGGCATCATTCCCTGAAGAGTTGCTCGCGCAACTATCATCACAACAACCAGGCCTGCACAGGCAGGAAGAAGAAGAAGAAGAAAAATCGCGGCACGGACCGGTGGTGGGCGAGGAGCGTAATCACTCCGGCGCTATAGGCGCCGTTGCAGGAGCGCGGCCTGGCCACCTAGAACCGTTGGGAGAGAAAAACACCCCCGGCGCAAGCCCTCGCAGCGCCTAGCGTAAGCTATCGACGTTTTTTTCATCCTGCCCGAATTTTCACAAGTTTTCATCCCGACATTCGACTATCGACATATTTTTCAGGCCTGTGCCGGAGTGTGACGCGTCACGTTCTGGCACACTCTGGCACACCGCTTTTCGTACTTTGTTTGTGTATATTTGAAAATATTTACATGATCAATGTTCATATTGTATTATCAAGGCAATCACGTTGCGGTATTCGTTTTCCTTGTGTAACAGCAAGAGTACAGAAAGTATCAACCATGTACCATACAAAAATGGCCGCCAAAAAGCGACATTCATTGTGTACAAAGGTTGCTTTTAATAGGCTGGCACACTCTGGCACACTCTGGCACACCGTGTCACACCACAATCGTCGATTTTTTTTAACAAGAGCGAACAATCTACTGACTGCTAGTAGTAGCTAGCGCTAGTCACCAGTTTGTACCGGATACATACATAGATGTGTGTTTTTTCCCATTGCTGGCTGCCAAGCAAGCAATCACCAAAAAATGAAATAACCCCTACAGGCGATACTCTGCCGACCGAACTATGGCCGAAGATAGCTTTGGAAACAGCACGGCGTCAGACGGAAGAAAGAAAAGGTTGCTGTTGGTGACGGTCGCCGGCATAGCTGCAGCTGCAGCACTATTGCTGGGCTTTGTTTTCACGACCGCCGCTGTCAACAGCAGCAATATGGCATACGCGGCAACAGATGCTAGGGGAATAGAAAAGAAAGACATTCAAAGAGAGGCTGCACCGTTAGAAGACCCGCCATACCTGGTATCCTTCTCTCAGGCAGCAGCTACAGTAGAAAAGGCATTCCCTGACAGCAAGATCAACTCTGGAGAAAGATTGGTTATAAAGACAAAGAGTACCCCGCCCTACCATCCAACTGACATTGACACTGGCAGTAGTGGTATGCTAGGCAACGACGACAGAGCCACAACAGCCACACCTGCATACATATTCCAGCTGGTCAAGACAGACGACAAGGCTCTATACCACATGACTGTAGTGGTGAATGGCACGTCTGGAGAGATAATACCACCAAAAGACATCAGTCAGATTCAAATTGTGAATGGTAATGGTTGTTACCTTACATCACATCCCTACTGGCCGTATCCAATACTTGTCTGTCCTTGGGGTTCATACACAGGAGGTCCGATGCCATTTATTCCAGCATCGGTTGAATGAGTCTGACTAACTACCCCCTTTTTTATAATCACTTAGCCTAATGAAGGGTACGGGAACCAAATTCATTTTGGTATATCGATTTTGTTGCCAGACTTGCTCAAATGCGATTCATCAACGGGAACCAAATTCGTCCCACCCTTGAGAAGGTGTGGGTTTTCTTTGGTTCCCGTACCCTCCATCATATTATAAGAAAACGGTTAGCTGTCGGTCTTTTGGCCAGATGTCGCAGGCAGATGCTCTTTCTTCCGCGGTAACTCCAATCCAATTACTCCCATCATCGAGTCGCCAATTGGTTCAAATATTGCCCTTAATGACTCCTCGTCATAGAAACGAGTGATCTCACTCAACTTGGCTTCTATCTTTTTTTGCTCAATTTTGAGAAGAACATACCTTGCAATAAGTGCCTTGACCTCATCCGCCTTGTCTTCTTCAATAGCATGTTTTGAAGGCATCGCTAATTCCTCTGCACCAGCCCTATGGAGCATTCTTTAGGACTACGATAGAGCCGTACCTGATTTGAGTTTCGTTTAACGCATAAGTCATTTGTTCCAAAGGATCCAAGATACCATCGGTATTTTCACAGATGAAAATATTAACTGCAGAATCTACCTCGTTTTCATCATTTTTCAAAAGTGAAGATGTCACTGGTTTAGAAGTTTCTTTGTTATTCATGTAAGGCGTAGTTAGGCATGCCTAATATTTAAACTGTCTTTAAACAATTGACCACTGTGGTTGTTTTCAAATGTGAGAAACGTAGTCTGCGATAAATATCTGCAACAACCAAAAGCTCTTGGCGTTAACTTGACACTATCCAACAAGAGGACAAAATCATGGTAAAGATGATGAAAGAGGAATCAATCTATCCACCGGGTGAACGGCTCTTTGTCGGGACGGCAGAGTCTGAGCATATAGAGATGTACCTAAAGGCGCTATGGTACATTTCGGAAAAGGGCGAAGAGCTCAAGGTCAGTTCTATAGCCAAATTATTAGCGGTAAAGCAGCCGTCAGTAGTCCAGATGCTAAAAAAAATAGACAGGATGGGCCTGGTCAGGTATAATGCTGGAGGTGAGGTAAGGTTAACTCCAGAAGGGGAACGCGTTGGAAAGCAGATGATAAGGAA
>DATLXY010000091.1:0-10854 GCA_035575335.1 Nitrososphaera sp.
TGACTATGGCGTCGACTGGTGCTCTTGTCTTCGGAATCATTAACATAGTTGGCAATTTTGGCACAGTTTTCGTAGATCAGGCATATTGGCAGCGCGCTATTGCCTCGGCTCCGAAGTCTGCCTTCAAAGGGTTTTTGATTGGTGGTCTTTCATGGTTTGCGATACCATTTGCGCTAGCTACCGCCTTGGGCCTTGCAGCAGTCGCGATCAACGCGCCGCTGACACCTGAGCAGATAAGCATGGGGCTCGTGGCTCCAACGGCAGCTTCAGAGATTCTAGGCGACATGGGTGCGATCCTCCTCCTTACGATGCTATTTACCGCAGTAATGTCTGCCGGCTCGGCTGAGCTCGTGTCCGTCTCTTCATTGATAACTTATGATGTGTATAGGACCTATATCCGGCCGTCAGCCACGGGAAGAGATCTCATGCGGATCTCTCGTCTTTCAATTTTGTCATTTGGCATAGGCATGGGAATTCTGGCGCTGATTCTGCTACAGATTGGAGCAAGCCTCCAATATGTGTACCTGGCTATGGGTGTACTGATAGGGTCGGCGGTAGTACCGATTGCGCTTGCAGTGACGTGGAAAAGGGCTAACAAGATCGCTGCAACTGCCGGTGCCATTGCGGGACTGGGCTGCGGCCTAGTCGTGTGGCTGGCGACAGCCAATGCTTTTTATGGTGAGATATCTGTAAATACGACTGGGCAGAACCTTCCTCTCCTTGCAGGCAATCTGACCTCGATTCTTGTCGGCGGCATTGTTACTCTGTTTGGCAGCGTGATAAAACCAGAAAACTTTGACTTCAGGGTGATGAAGCAGAAGATACTGATTATAGATGCGAGAATAAGGCGCCATGTAGAGAGCGAAAATGATGAAGAATACCTCAGACGATCCTCGAGATTTGGATACAAGGTTGCTATGGCGTTAACACTTGTACTTGTTGTTGCTTGGCCTATGCCGCTATATCTATCGGGCTATGTATTTTCTGAGATGGTATATTCGGCTTGGGTCGGAATTGCAGTATTGTGGGCGGGTACGGCAGCTGCAGTGATCATACTGCTACCTCTCATAGAATCTAGAAAAGGCATCATCAGGGTTCTTCAAAGGATTGGACATGACATTGCTGATGCAAGGTTCAATGACAGATTCACAATTAGTTCTCGCTCAGAATATGATGGCATGGGCCAATACGAGATGGTCAATCAAAAGAAAATACTTGTACCTCTGGACGGGTCGATCCAATCATTGAGGGCTCTCAATTCATCGGTAGACATTGTCAACGGCGGCGGAGGAATAGCTGCTAGTACCACTGTATACATTCTGAACGTAATAGAGTGGATGGATGAGAATGATGAGTCTATTGATGATGAATTGGCGGAGGCCATGGAAGAACAAGGAAAGAAAATGCTAAGGAGCATCCTGCTTCCAAAGAGGGGTTCTTCGGTAAAATACGAAAGAATGGTGAAGCTAGGCGACCCCGCAGCGAAGATAGTGGAGATGGCAGAAAAGCTAGGAGTGGATATGATTGCAATGGGGGTCACGGGCTTGGGCAATGCTGAGGAAATTGGCCATGTTAGCAGGAGAGTACTCAAGTCAGCATCCGTGCCAGTCGTTTTAGTCAAGTAAAGTAGAATCTCTGTTGTGGCTATATGCGCGTTGTTTCTTTCCTCTACTCGCACATTTGTCACAATAAAGTAATGCTACTTCTGATGTACGAGAATTCTTCCCGCCATCCTGATTCACTGCCCAACCAAACACCAACCCATAGCAGAATTGCTGAAGTATATTTTGTATACTCTAAGGTGGCTGCGATATATCTCCATGATTTCTACAAATAACGATATGTGCAGTCTGGAACGGTTCTCAGGAATAGGACGCCGCCTTTGAAAAAGCATTCTAAAGCCAATTATTCACAGCCCTCTACTCTAAAGATATGATGGTTTTTTCGCCTCGACTATACGCAGGTTCATGGGCGCGTCCGTCGCCATGACGGTAGCCACTGGCCGGCTGGCAAAGATCGTATAGTACGGAATCCGAGTGAGATAGATGTGGGGAAGTAGCTATGCTAACACTAACCCTTCTTCATAGAATGGAGGAGACCTACGAGATCTAATTAAAGGAAAGATGGCTAGGCGAGATGAGGGGGAAAATCTGCAGAACATGTTCTGTGCGGATCGACAACCAATTCTGCCGACATCGGCTTATTTTTTCTGTCTCGGCAGAATATTCTTGAGATCGGACAGTGGAAAACCTTCAGAAGGATAGCAATCGCAAAAATTCTATGATTGCTAATAAATCGATGTCAATTACAAATTGTTAAACGATACTTTCATTGATTGAGATGCTAATGGCCATTCCGACTTATTCAACGGGCGACCCTGCGCTAGACTTCTTCTTTACTCTCTTCAACGGCATTGCGGAAGTTCCTCTCTTCAGCTCGCCGATCACCGGAATACTGATTCTTGGAGGTGTCTTGTTGGCATCAAGAAAGGCTGGCGCAATGATGGTCTTATCCGGATTGATAGGTGCAGGGGTCGCGATTCTGGCAGGCGCTGATTACGGGCTTGTAACATTTGGGCTATTTGGATATAACTCGATACTGACAGGCATGGCGTTCTGGTCAGGTCCTTTTGTCAAAGCAAACAAAGCAACGTTCTTCATCTCAATATTTGGAGCTGCAATCACTGCATTTACGTGGATGGCGTTTGCGCACTTGATGGGAGACCTGTTCGTACTTGGAGGGACATCGGCAGGATGGGCAATTCCTGGCTTTACATCTTCATTTATCTTTACCACTTGGGCTCTGATGTATGCAACAAAAAGATTTGGACATGACATATGGCCAGCTCCAGCACCTCCACCTAAGGAGGAATTAATAGCCGGCAGCGGAAATCCCAAGACATCTGATGGTTTCAAATGGACTGCAAAGGAGTTCATGATCGCAACGCTGAAGGGCGTTTCCCAGGTCACGTTCGTAGAAAACTGGAAGACGGGAGTATTCTGGGTGGTAGGCCTGACACTCGCCTTCGAGTTAGCACCGGTTATAACAGGAGTCCAAGACCGACCCTGGTGGACAAACGCATACACTTCTCAGTGGAACGAGTTCTCACCAATGTATCTGGCAGGTCTGATGGCCCTCTTGGGGTCAGGAATCGGTGTAGCTATGGCTATACTGACAAAGCTGCCTACTGCAGAGATACGCATGGGGCTGCACGGTTTCAATCAGGTTCTTGTAATGATAGCGCTTACTAGCTTCATTCCGCTTACCCCACAATCGTTCATGATGGCGGTGTTTGCTACAATAGGCTGCTCATTCCTGATGCCTGCCTTGCAGAGATTCTTTGGACAGTGGGGTCTGCCGGCTCTGACAGGACCGTTTGTATTCACTGCTTGGATATTCCTGCTTGCAACATCCGGTTTCCAAAATATCCCCGCAGGATTGGGCTGGGCAAGACCGTGAAACAACGTGTAGGCAAGCGCGCCACTGCAGGCCCACCTTGGCCGCTCCTTCTTCTTTTTCTACCTGTAATAGAAGCGAAAAAGCAGAATTAGGTGAAGCTTGAAAGCATAATTGTGAATCCCGGTACGTTCGAGCGCTTGTTAAGAGAATCCAAGCAGGATCCTAGGGTCAAGTCTGATTCTGAGAAAATCCGATTCTTCATCGATTGGTGCAAGAATAATAAGATGGAGGAAGTCATCCTCAGACTCAGTTCGGAAACCAAAGGAGGATGGGCGAGTAATTTCTACCTGGACTTTACAACAGATAGAATCATAATTACAAAGAAGAGTTTCATTACCAAATTTGCCGATGTGGGTTACGTTGCAGGACTTGCTCCATATCCTTATCTTCTCCTGCTAAAGGACTCGGATCCCTCAAAAATAAGGAAGCAAGCGAGGCTTGCCCCCAGCGAGTTGGTAAAAAATGAGAATCATGTCGATTCAATCTGGTATTGCGAAATAGAAGAGATCATCTTGAGAAAAGGTATAGAAACAGCAGTTGCAAATATGTTCGGCCGGGCGATAGTAGCTAATTTCCTTTCGATCAAGCATTCTAAGGGTCGTAAGTGTGACTTTAAACTGCCAGTAAACAAGAATGGGACATATGAGCAGGTGTATTTCTGGGTTAATGTAGTACTACCGTCACATTGCAAGCTTCAGAACGAAGCTAAGAACGTGTGAAACCAAAATTAAGCCGATGTCGGCAGAATTTCTTAATCGAAAATTCTGCCTATTCAGCTTAAACAGAAAACTGGCATATGTCTGTGCTATTGTATTGCTTCATTTTTCTAAATTTAAAATAGTTCGCGCAACCATCTGAACAAAGAGGTATCATGTAAAAATGATGCTCGCACCAAGAGAAATGGAGAAGATGTGGATCTGGACGGCTGCCCAGATCGCTGAAGGGCGAAAAAAGAGAGGAGTCAAACTGAATTATCCTGAAACAGTGGCATATATTGCAAACTATGTGGTTGAAGGTGCCCGAGAAGGCAAGAGCGTAGCTGAACTCATGCAATCAGCAAGAACCATTCTGAAGAAGAGCGATGTCATGCCGGGAGTCCCTGAGCTCATTCATACAGTACAAGTAGAAGCTACTTTCCCAGATGGAACAAAGCTGGTCACTGTGCATGACCCAGTTCAGTAGGGATGCAAGGAGATGATGAAAAAACATGGTAAAGAAAACAAAAGTCTCAAAAAAAATCCCAGTAGGGCTAGAAAAAAGGAGGTCAGAAACGCGCCGATGATCCCTGGAGAATACGTTCTGTCACAGGATCCTGTTCTGTGCAACAGCAATAGGAAAACCATCAAAATCACGGTAAGGAACAAGGGTGACAGGCCATGTCAGATCGGCTCGCATACCCACTTTTTCGAGGTAAATAGGGCCTTGGATTTTCCAAGAGAAAAAGCATTTGGATATAGACTAAACATTCCTGCAGGGACTTCTGTCAGGTTTGAGCCTGGAGACAGCAAGGAGGTAGAGCTGTGCGAAATCGGTGGCAAGAGGATATGCTATGGATTCAATGGGTTGACGATGGGTGGTCTTAATTCAAGCGTGGTGATGCGCGCAGCCATAGAAAAAGCCAGGCAGCTTGGCTTTAACGGAGCGTAGGAGGAGGGAAAGAAGAGGAAAATGGTTCTCAAACTTACACGCAAACAATATACAGACCTGTTCGGACCGACAACAGGAGATAAGGTAAGGCTGGGAGATACAGATCTTTTCATACAGATAGAAAAAGATCTTATAACTCCTGGAGACGAATGTGTCTTTGGTGGAGGTAAGACTCTTAGAGACGGACTCGCGCAGACTCCTGGAGTTACCAACAAGAATGGCGCCCTTGACTTCCTGATCACAAACGCAGTGATCTTAGATCCAGTGCTAGGCATACTGAAGGCAGATATTGGCATCAAGGACGGCAAGATTGCAGGAATAGGAAAAGCTGGGAACCCTCTGACCATGGACAAGGTCAACCCGAACATGGTTGTCTCGGCTTGCACTGAGGCAACTGCTGGAGAACATACAATATGCACACCAGGCCATTTTGACACGCACATCCACATGATTTCTCCACAGCAGTACATTGATGGCATCAGCAACGGTATTTGCAACATGATAGGAGGCGGGACTGGGCCCGCAGACGGTACGAATGCTACCACCTGCACTCCCGGAGTATACAATATCAGCAGAATGCTCGAAGCTGTGGAAGATACACCGATGAATTGGGGATTCTTGGGAAAAGGAAACGATTCTCACCCGTCACTTGCGACTCAATTGGAACAGATAGAGGCAGGAGCCTGTGGTCTTAAAGATCACGAGGACTGGGGAACAACTGCCGCCGTGCTTGATGCGTCCTTGAAGGCGTGCGACCTCACTGACACCCAGCTTGCTATCCATACCGACTCTATCAATGAATGCGCATACGTCGAGGACACGATAAACGCAATCGACGGCAGAGTGGTGCACACATATCACACAGAAGGCGCAGGAGGCGGCCACGCACCGGACATCATGAAGATTGCTGGCGAAACATTCGCATTGCCGTCTTCCACAAACCCGACTAGGCCATACACAAAGAATACTGTGGACGAGCACTTGGACATGCTGATGTTCTGCCACCACCTGAATCCTGCAGTAGCCGAAGACGTCGCCTTTGCGGAATCAAGGATCAGGGCAGAGACCATCGCAGCTGAGGACGTCCTGCACGACGAGGGAGTGATCAGCATGTATTCGTCTGACAGCCAAGCAATGGGTAGGATCGGAGAGGTGGTAATAAGGGCGTGGCAAACGGCTGACAAGATGAAGAAGATGCGAGGCAAGCTGCCACAGGAAACAGGAGACAACGACAACTTCAGGGCAAGAAGATACATTGCAAAGACGACCATAAATTGTGCAATCACGCATGGGGTGTCGGAATACCTAGGGTCGCTTGAAGTCGGCAAGTATGCGGACATTGTAATGTATCCAATGGCATTCTTCCCGGCAAAACCCAAGTTGGTCTTGAAAGGTGGCTTTATTGCGTGGTCCATAATGGGCGATCCTAATGCATCACTGCCGACGCCCGAGCCGGTCTATTACAGGCCGATGTTCGGGGCCATGGGCAAAGCGGTTCACAAGACATCATACACATTCATGTCAAAGCGTGCAATTGAACTTGGCGTGCCACAGAAACTAGGGCTGGAGAAAGTGGTCTTACCTGTAAAGAACTGCAGGAACATCAGCAAGAAGGATATGATGTGGAACGACGCGACGCCAAAGATCGAGATAGATCCAGAGACTTATGAAGTAAAGCTTGACGGCAAGATTGCTACCGTAGATCCCGCAGAAGAACTCTCGCTTGCGCAGAGATACTTTATGGCTTAGAGTAGGAACACGACAATGCCGCAGATGAGGGAGGTGTGGCCTGCCTGAGAGGTACCTATCTACCCTCTCCTTTTTATCTTTATTTTGAATCTTTATCTTTGTCTAGACTGATCCAATAGCCATGTCGAATCCAAATTTTGGAGTATGGCGGCCGGTGGCAGAAAACGTTGAACTTAATGCGCTAGAATCAAATTCTAACGCTGTAATGGCTGTGGCTGACACTGTGCGTACTACTCTGGGACCAAAGGGACTCGACAAGTTGTTGATAGACCAAGCTATGAACAGACATGTCTCAAACGATGGTGTTACCATTCTTCTTTCACTAAAAGCAATACACCCTGTTGCAAGGATGATAGTAGAAATCGCAGAGAGGCAGGAACAGCTCGTTGGCGATGGAACCACCACTGCAGTGGTAATGGCTGCAGAGATGATAAAGGAAGGGAAGAGGTTGGTAAAGGAGCTTGGAGTTCATCCCACCAAGGTCGTGGAAGGCATTGACAGCGGAGTTCGACACGCATGCCAGCTCTTGGAGAGCGAGGCAAGGCGGATAACTATCAGTGACATTGAGCTTGAACAGATAGTAAGAACCTCTCTGGCTTCAAAGCTTGACGGGAAGAAGCTTGCAGAACTTGTCATTTCCGCACTGCGGACAGTCGGCGAGAACGCTCGTTACAACGGGGAATATGATTTCAATAAATCCATAATGGTAATCCGCAAGACAAGCATGGAAGATCAAATAATAAATGGAATGGTTCTCGAGAGGGCAAAAATTGATCCGGAGCTTCCGACGGATGTTCACAATGCGAAGATAATGATAACGAAGCTTGATCTAAAGCCAGTAAAAGAATCGTGGATAAAAGAGAACAATAAGTATCAGGAGATCCTCCTGATGGAAAACGACAGGATCAAGAAATCAAAGGAAATGGTGGATGCAATGGTCGCCACCGGAGCAAATGTGATCCTTATAGCCTCTCCAGAAGTCGACCAAGCAGTTGAAGATATGTTGGTGGCAAGGAGGGTCTTTGCGGCCAGAGTTTCTACAGAAGAGATCGAACACCTCTGCCGTTATACTGGAGCCAAACCTGTCCGCCTTATGGACGATCTAAACAGAACCGATATCCTAGGCACGGCAGAACGTGTAAGGGAAGATGAGGAGAACAACATGATCTATCTGGAAGGTGGATCAGGTCGAAACATGGTCACGATAATCGTATCCGGAACAACCAAGGAGACGTCTCTTGAACGCTGGAGGGCAGCAATAGATGGTGTCAATGCGGCCGAGGCGGCCCTGAACAAAGGAGTGGTACCAGGAGGTGGCGCCGCCGAATTACACGTGGTTGAAAAAGTGAAAAGCCTGAGACTCAAGGGTTTGGAACAAGTGGGTCTTGAGGTAGTGACCTCTGCTCTTGAAAGCATAATGCGCCAGATACTTACTAATGCTGGGTTCAATGGCCTTGAGAAAGTTATGGCGGCAAAGGCATCGCCGCCCGGATTTGGAATCGACATAAACACCGGCGAGCCGGTTGATATGTGGAAGATGGGAATAATCGATCCGTTGCTGGTAAAGACTATGGCACTCCAGGCAGCAGGCGAGATCGCAAAATCCGTGCTAAGAATCGATAGGAACCTTGCAGCCGAAGATCTCAGCCAACAGGCGCTATCTGAAACAAAGAGATGATTTACAATTGTTGATCAGGCATTGTGTAGAGGAAAACAACGTCGATGAGGAAATGAATGTGGTGGATGCAACCAAGATAAGACATGTCACTGTAAAAGCTGGCAAAATTGAATCAATGTCCGGGCTTATCGATCCGGCGTCACACCTTAACTTGGACTTCCCGGACCACAGAGTGACAGTATGCATTATAGCTGAAAAGTTTGCGATAGGCGCGAGCGTCAGGATGGACAATGACGGACTCCTTTTTGCAATGGTGCAGCGGTCGTCATATGCGCACTACGGGCCGGTCGATTATACACAAAGGCTACTTCAAATGATAAAAGCGGTAAAGAATAATAACCAATCGCAGACATCATCAGCAGCCGCTATAATAGCGGGGATGAGTGCATCCTCTAGCAACAAACAAGATGAGAAGTGACGGCCAAATGATAACAATCGATTCAATAATTGGCAACATATACAGGGATAAGAACCTTGGGAACGAATACAACGAAATGCTGTCAAAATCCCTCACCGAATCCGTGAAGATAAGCAGAATGGAATCACAGCGCGTAAGGATGCGCAAGACTTCAACCAAGGGCACGGACATTGCCCTGACTCTGCCGCCAGGAACAAAACTGCGGCATGGGGATGTCATTTTTCGTACAAGCAACCAGATGATAGTTATAGAACTCGAACCTGAAAATGTCATATCCTTAACATTGAAAGAAAACATATATGATGACCCCGACCATGATAACGTCGTGCAAATTTCTGCACGAATTGGTCATGCGATAGGCAATCTGCATAGGCCGCTAAAATTCGAGGGAAGAACAATCTACTTTCCTATTCAGGCTGAATCTGAAGTTGAGATGTTCAGAAAGATCTTTTCTCCACTTGAAGATCATTTAGAGATAAAAAGCGTGAAAATGGTCTTTGAGCCTGATGAAGGAATGGATGTACATGAGCACTGAACAGAGAGGAGGCGAAGAAGAAAGGCCGGCCAAAATCGAAGACATTGCAGACATTGGCATGATGCAGCTCGCCGACTCTTTCTTTCCGACAGGCATGTACACAACTTCTAGCGGGTTGGAAGCAATATTTTACAGCGAAAGAAAAAGAATGAGTACTGACGAGCTTCGCGACTTGGTCAGAGTATTTATCGAACACCAGATCGGTCCTGCAGACTGCACTGCACTTGCAAATGCGTATGACTATGCCTCTAAAGGTGACCTTGAGTCCTTGCTAGAAGTAGACAATATCATACATGCGATGAAAATGGTTAAAGAAATACGCGAGGCTTCTTCGAGATCGGGAACTCAGATGCTAAGGTGCATCAATTCATTTTCATCGAATAACAAGATACTTGCTGCATATCTCGCAGCATTGAAGGAAGGAAGGGGTCATGGCACGTATCCAGTTGCTCTTGCCATAGCTGCGCACGTCTTTTCAATCCCAAAGCGCAAGGCATGCCTAATGATGCTATACTCATTTTCCGTGAGCGTTATCGGCGCGGCCTTGCGTCTTGGAATGTTGCAGCATTTTGACGGGCAGAGGATCATTGACGAGCTAAAGCCAGTCATATCAAAGACCGTGGAATTATATATTGAAAGACCGATTGAAGGGATCTGGCAGTTTGCGCCCCAACTAGATATAATTCAGATGACACATGAAAGGATGAGCAGTAAAATGTTTATTACTTGAACTCGGTAAGTTTAGTAGAGACATTAAGTTGAGTAAGACTAGAATTCCTAGGGTGGGCATCGGAGGTCCTGTTGGCTCGGGAAAGACGATGTTGATAGAGAAAGTGGTTCCCCTTCTGGCCGCTAAGGGCTACAATGTTGGGATAATCTCAAATGATGTAGTTTCAAAGGAAGACGCAGATAGGATGCGGCATAACCTTGCTATGGAACAGCGACTGATGCCCGAAGATTTGGTGATAGGGCTTGCTACGGGTGGCTGTCCGCACACAGCGGTAAGGGAGGATCCTTCAATGAACCTCTCTGTCGTCGAAGAGATGGAATCAAAGCACGGATACCTTGACATGATTATGATTGAAAGCGGCGGGGACAACATCACAACCACCTTTAGTCCCGCACTCGCAGATTACTTCATTTATATCATAGATGTATCGGGTGGAGACAAGTATCCGAGAAAACGAGGCCTTGGAATAGAAACATGCGACCTGCTGGTCATAAACAAGATAGATCTGGCCCCGTACGTCGGGGCAGACCTGTCCGTAATGGATAGGGATGCTAGGGTCGTCAGAGGAAACAAGCCTCACGTATTTGTAAATTGCAAGACAGGCGAAGGCGTATCCAAAGTCGCAGAACACTTGATCC
>DATLXY010000092.1:0-2620 GCA_035575335.1 Nitrososphaera sp.
CAGCGCGTATAAAATGGCGTTGACAGTCTTTTTCTGTCATCGGCCCTTGGCCTACCTGTGTGGGCTGGACGTGGAAGAGGCTGCCTGATGAGCTTTCATTGCCTGTCTGTAAGCTCGCGTAACTGCATAGTACTGCGATTGCAGGTCAGAGCTAAAAGTTGAGTGGTGAGATGGGCTAGACCGCTGTATGAAATAGTTTCCAGATGAGTTCTATTTCATACATAGAAAGGTTACATTGTTACAAGACTAAATGAAACAGATATGAATTGTATGCTCTGTTGATTAAGAGAAAAAACCATCTCTGAATGTTTTCGAGAACCAAGGATGAATACCAAATTTGTGAAACATGCCAGTGTATGTGCATGTTATCGAGAATCATGCGATCATTTTTCGATTTGCGAAACAGAGCAGACAACATGCTTGCGTTGATCTTTGTCTTTCGGCAGCCAACGGTTCGGCATCCACGTTGTTCGTACGGGCGCAGGGATTCTCTGAATTGTTCCACCGTTCTTGCGTGTTGCTTGGCCCTACACGCTTGGAAATGAGCTAACAAATGCAACTCGTAGCCTGTGTTGATCTCTCAACCAACCAGCCGACCGTACCGCCCATGATTTTCTAGGCAGTTATAAGCCCATCTGCTTTAGCAGTGAGTAGGTAACTCGGTCATCAATCATCGTTTCCATTTTTTCCTGAGCCTCTTGGGGGTTTATTGTTTTTCTGATAATATTAACTCCACATCATCTGACCTGAAAAGATCATGGTTAACGGCCAGGTACGAATCAAAAAATCCTACAGCCGGTAAAGTATTAATAAAATCAGCCGCATCTCCAAAGTTGGATGCCGCAGCGCCAGATTCTGACCAGACCTATGGCTGCGCCTTTTGTCAAGTGGGCTGGCGGCAAGACCCAGCTCTTGGCAACACTTGATTCCCGCGTTCCTCCATTCACTAGGTACTTTGAACCGTTCCTTGGAGGCGGCGCATTCTTTTTCCACCTTGCTTCGCGACTGGATTTTACTGCCTATCTTTCAGATGCCAACAGTGAACTTGTTAATGCGTACAATGTCGTGAAGAACAATGTCGAGGAACTGATCCGAGCGCTCGAGGCACACGAGAAGAGATATCGCAAGAATCCTAAACGGTACTATTACAAGCTCAGGTCACAGCAGCCTGCCGACATGATAGAAGCAGCAGCCCGGTTCATCACGCTTAACAAGACGTGTTATAACGGTCTCTACAGGGTGAATCGGAGTGGGAGGTTCAACGTGCCAATGGGGAGATACAGCAATCCCACGATTTGTGACAGGGATCAACTACGCAAGGCAAGCGCGGCGCTCAACTATTCTGATGCTAAGATCATCGCTGCTGACTATAGGCAAGTGCTGGAAAAGGCTCGAGCAGGCGATTTTGTCTACCTCGATCCTCCTTTCATTCCTCTCAGCCGCACGGCGAACTTTGTCGAGTATACCAAGGATGGTTTTGGTAAGAAAGACCAAGTCGAGCTGGCAGCAGTTTTTCGAGATCTAGACAGGAAAGGGTGTAAAATACTTCTTAGTAATTCAGATACCGAGCTTGTTCGTGAGCTTTATTCCGGATTCGTTCAGACCCGCGCAGGAGTGATGAGGGCAATTAGCTGTAAGGGATCGATGCGAACCGGGTACAGCGAGCTATTGATCAGCAATTACGGTCTTGCCTAGTCTGAGAGAATTCTTTGCTTCAACCTATACGGCAGATAGATCGTCGCGTTTTTTTAATGACCGTGCCATGCCCTGTAGTATCGTGCCAAGGGCAAGAAAAGCCAAACAAACCAGGAAGACCATTTGGCAGGAATACAGGTTATCGCCGAAGCATATATCATTGTCGAAAACACGTCTGGTCTCCAAATACATACAATAGATTACAGAATTTCTTGCATACGCAACGGCAATACGACTTGTTTGTGATCGGGCGACGACTATGTCGTAGAAATATTCCAGCAATTCTCTGTTTCGAAGCACAGTCGATCTGTGCTGATTGATAATAAAGTGCTCTTATTCGTTCATAATTCGACTTATAAGATGTTGCCTGACTGCAGTCTTCTCTGGAACCCAAAACTGTACGAGTGACCGCCACCAAAGATAAATAATGCGTGCCAGCAGTAACCCTCCTTCTGTTTTAAGCGGGATTCCGCTGAGCAGCCAACCTGAGCAGCTGCAGGAGCCTGAGCTCTGTTTGGCCTTGCTCCACCCGGGTCGGCAGTTTCATTCCAGTATCAGGAACCTCAGGCTATGCGCCATCATCGTCTATACTAAGTATAGGCGCATATGCGCTTCCCTGACTGGATTTCTTTTCTGTTCCGTTGCCAGCCGTCTCCGGCTAATTATCGCTAATTCGGGTGCCTGCAGTGAGGGAGGAGTTTCCTCTCTTTTCGAGTTACCCGCCCACTGGCTCGCAAGATAATTTTCGCAGACTTTGTATTAAAACCTAGGCAAGCTGCGGGAAATACTCTTTTTCTAGCTGTACTACTTGCTCTTGCGTTTCTGCATTGGCATAGTCTTCAAGGAGGCTGGCGTTCAGCTCCGAGAAAGTATGTCCCCACTTGAACTTGTCAATTATTTCCGCGGCCTTTTTTTTCTCTCCGAG
>DATLXY010000093.1:0-3106 GCA_035575335.1 Nitrososphaera sp.
AACATGGCCATCTACGTTTGAAGGATCATCGCAGGACATCTGAACTGAAGCTCCGTTATTTGATTCGAGCTCACCGATATTTTCACGTGGTGTTAGTTGGTTTGACAGTGTTATCGCGGCAATTACATCTACGACTTTAACTACCGCAATAGCCGCCACTCGCATTGGTTTCTTAAAGTATTGCGGTCAACTATGACAGTAGAAATAACACTCACCTACATTGTGTGAGGTTATTTCCTTGCAGATATCCATATGATTCTTGTCTCATTTGTGAGCTAACCTATTACAGCTAAGGTATCGATCTCAGGTTTACCCTTGTTACTGCTTGGAGACTGTCATTTGCAGGCACCGGTAGGAAGCGTCCACCAACCTTATGTATGAATTGGTGCTCGCTCGAAGCGAAGCGATGTCCGGAGTTATGATGTCAAAAATGATGTCAGAATTCTCTAGAAAAATTTCCGCCCTGCCACCGGAGTCTTCGGTTTTGGGCAGGTAGCCAAGATCAGGAGCTAGTGCGTCGCGGATCGACTCCGCTATGCGCTTGGACTCTGTAGAAATCCTGATCCTAGCTTTGCAGTTTTTCAAGGTCAATGTCGTACGCGCCGGAAGCGATCTTGAAGTTGCATTTCGGACAGTTCCAGATGCCTGCAGCAAGCCTGCGGAATCTCAGCGACCCGCATGATGGGCATCTGCGCTTCTTATGAAGAGTTCGGTAAACCTTGCCATAGCGCCTGCGCACGGTCGCACCGAACTTGATACCAAGACCCTTCAGGTTCGTCGATCCCTTCTTAACCATTATTCCTCGCCAGCTCCTTCAGTCTTGCCCGTATTTCCTCTGCTTTAATTCTTGCTGTTTCAGCCGCCTTTTTAATCTGTTCGACCGTAAACCCGCCAGTGTGGCCTTTTTGGACTGCGCAAAAGCCTTCCTCGTCGGTGCCTATCGTTATCCTTGCATCCATACATCCCTCTTCCTCAGCAGTCGGGTCTATCACAACATAATCCCCTATTCTTGCAGCGGTAATAGAAACGGGTATGCTTTTCACAGGCATAGGTTGGGTCTTGCCTGTGTCTACTACCTTACCATCTTGCATTTCAAATACAGGGAGTTTTGCAGTTAGCAAAGAAGCCACCGTAGCGTAGGATGTTGCATCGAAAAGGTTGCCATCCGCGTTTATCACGCTACAGTCTACAAAGATTGTGTATACTATTTTACCAGGCACAAGGACCAGCTTGTCAAGGTCAATCATTTCAGATTCCCTCACTCCCCTGTCCACCACCCTTGCGAGCTCGATTACCTCCTCGTCTGGAGGCCCAGGTTCCACATATGGTGATGCGGTGGGCAGCACTTCGGCAGAGACTATCAAAGCACCCTTCTCTTCAAGACCCTCGAACGGTTCTCCTGTCTCTACTTTTACACCTGCAATCACTTCAGAGTCACCAAGCTTGACCCTTGCAGAACCGTTCGCCTTCTTGATCAAGTCAACTTCAATCTCTACTGGTCTCATCTCATCGAATGACCTGCCGTCAAGCCTCTTGCCGCGCGACAAAGCGTCCCACATTTGCTGTCTTCGCAGGTGTTCTACAATTATCGTTGATCTTCTTGAAGAACTCATCTTCTTACTAGGCCTCCTCCTTTAGTTCGGTTTCATTCCCGAAGTACTTTTGCATAAGCGCCTGTTTTTGGATTTCGTATACCGCCTTGCAGCCGCCTATCGCTTTGTCTAGGCATTCGTTAAACTGGTTGGGGGTCAACTTGCCGTCCAGCTGCAGTAACGTCACCTGCTCCAAGCTGGGCATGTATGCAACGGGCATGTCTGCTCCGCCTTCCTTGTCCTCTGTATCGTTGATATCAAGGACAATCCTGTCATCGACTTTTCCCGCAGCGCACGCCGCAACCAAGTCGCGCATGTTGATACCTGCATCTGCGAGTGCAACCGAAGCAGCTGTAATCCCCGCGCAGCGAGATCCCCCGTCTGACTGAAGCACTTCGACAAAGACATCGATCGCAGCACGCGGGTAGTCTTCCAGCATTACTGCCGGCTCAAGCGCCTCTCGCATAACCTTCGAGATTTCAACTTCCCGCCTAGAGGGCGCAGGATTCTTGCGAGTGTCTGTCGAGAACGGCGACATGTGATATCTGCAGCGGAGAACACATCTGTCAGACTGTGCCATGTGCTTAGGGTGCACTTCCCGTGGCCCATAAACCGCAGCCAGTATCTTGTTATTTCCAAACTCAATGAAAGCAGAGCCGTCGGCGTTCTTCACAACGCCAACCGTTATCTTTACTTCTCGGAGATCGTCTACTCCTCTGCCGTCCGTCCTTTTTCCATTTTCATCTATCAAGCTTCTTGTCTGAGTCATCTTTCGTCAACCTCCAATTCTTCCTCAATTTCTTCTACGACTGCCGATTCTTCTGCGGAACCGCGCTTCCCACCACCATTACCATCGACAACCGGTTGACTGGTTGGCTGTGCTTCCTGCGGCTGTGATAATTGCAATGATGATGTCCGGGTTGTCTCGGGTACGTTTAGGAGTGCCTTGATGCGCTGTGTCAGGTTTGCAGTGTGTGCTTCCTCTTCGACCATCTTGATCGCCCTGACCGCCAGTTGTATCCCCTCGGGGGTTCTACCGGTAACAACCACGATTCCGTTCTGTCCTATCAGTACCCGTGTCTGGGTAGCTTGCTCTATCGTCTGAATCATCGACCCCCGCTTGCCAATAAGTCGCGGAACACGTGTGGCAGATATCTTTAACACTTCGCCCCTCGGGATCTTTCCGAGGTCGCGATCCTGCACCGTTAGCATCGGATCCCGTGTTCTGTCGAATGCGACGACGCGTGCGGTTATCATATCGCCCTTTGCAAAGTACTTGCTCATGTCGTCCCTTGCTGGCGAAAAATCTCTTCCGAATACGTCTTGGGCCGGCAGATGTGCCGAGAAGCATGAATTAATGTCGACTTCCCACGACAGCGAAGAGTGGTCGACTATTTTGCCGATTACTAGGTCGTTAACACGTGGGATATAGACACCCGAAAGCGGGATGACCTTAACGCCATCTCGACCTGTCTCCGCAATCCCAATCCTTGTTGCAATCAGAGCGTTGCCAG